>JAYWAQ010000622.1:0-9482 GCA_043782305.1 Burkholderiales bacterium | reverse complement strand
TGCTTGCGAAGCAGGTTGACGTCGCCGCGAACAACACCGAGGATCTGGGCAAGCTCGAATCCAGCAAACCGGAGCTGTTCAGTCAGGTGCGCGTCATCTGGAAAAGCCCTTTGATCCCGAGCGATCCTTTCGTCTGGCGCAAGGATCTGGACCCGGCGGTCAAGGCGAAACTGAAAGCGTTCGTCCTCGGATACGGGAAGACCGATGCCGACGAAAAAGTGATCCTCAAGAACATCTACAACTACGGCGGTTTTCGTGAGTCGAACAACGACCAGTTGATTCCAATTCGACAACTGGAATTGTTCCGGGACCGTCGCAAAGCGGAGTCTGATGAGAAACTATCAGCAGATGAACGAGTGAAGGCGCTGGCCGATATCGACAAGAAACTCGCTGCCCTCAAGAAGTGACGCAGTGACAGCAGCAACTGTGACTGCTCCGTCAACAGCGGCGCTGGAGCGCTTGCATGCCCGAGCAGCGGCTGAGCGTCACGGCTGGCTGCACTACATTGGTTGGGCCGCCGCGCTGGCGCTTCTGGTCTGGGCGTGGCGCGGTGCGGAGATGCGCCCCTTTGACCTGATACGGGACGCCGGCAACATCTCCACTTACGCGCGCGACTTTTTTCCTCCCGACTTTCGTGACTGGCGTATCTACGTGCGCGAGATGATCGTTACGGTTCATATTGCATTGTGGGGCACGTTGCTGGCCGTAATCGCTGCGGTGCCGATGGGGCTCTTATGCGCCACCAACATCTGCCCGCATGGATTCACCAGCCAGCGCGGCGGCTCATGGATGCTTGTCGTGCGATCAACGAGATGGTGTTCGCCATGTTGTTTATTGTGGCCGTTGGGCTTGGGCCATTCGCTGGCGTACTGGCACTCGCGCTGCACACGACAGGCACACTTGCCAAGCTGTTTTCCGAAGCGGTCGAGGCGATTGATCCGCGACCCGTCGAGGGCATTCGTGCGACGGGTGTGCATAAATTGGTCGAAATTTTCTATGGTGTGATCCCGCAGGTATTGCCGCTGTGGCTCTCGTTCACTCTGTATCGATTCGAGTCGAACGTACGCTCTGCATCCGTGGTCGGCATGGTGGGCGCGGGCGGAATCGGCGTCGTTCTGTACGAAGTGATACGCAGTTTTCAATACTCACAAACCTGTGCGTTACTGATCATTCTTGTACTTACTGTGACGTTGATTGACGTCTCTTCTGCGTGGCTGCGACAGCGCTTCATTTGATGAACCCGCCGTTTGCATGGCACATGCCCGTCAATGTGTCGTTCGGAAGAAACCGTCTGGACAGCATTTCTGGGGCGCTCGGAGAGCAGTCGGTCATCGTGCTCGTGTTCGAGCATGCAAATACAACAGGGCTAACGATAAATTGGCGCAACGCGCTGGGAGCAAGACTTGTCGGCTGGATTGACATCGCTGACTGGCTTTCCAGTATCGTGCGGGCGCGCGAAATAGCGGCTCGTGTCTGGCCGCTACTTGATCGCCATCCGGGGTGCACGATAGTCGCCGTGGGTGGCGGTACTACGCTCGACATCGCAAAGCTGGTTCGCTGTCGACCGCTGTCGGGAGACTTTGAATTGATTGTCCACGCACTGCGCGGAACCGGCACTTGGCCGGCACTGACACTTGCGCCGCTGTGGCTGGTGCCCACCACGGCGGGCACAGGAAGCGAAGTCACGCGATGGGCGACGGTGTGGGACACGCAGGCCGAACCACCGCTGAAGCGCTCGTTTGATGAATCGTTTGGTTATGCCGAACGCGCTTTTGTCGATCCTGAGTTGACCCTTACGTGCCCGGAAGAGGTGACCCGTGATTGCGCGCTTGATGCGCTGTCGCATGCGCTCGAAGCGATCTGGAACCGTCATGCCAATCCGGTCAGTGACCAGTTGGCAATTTCCGCCGCGAAACGAATCATTACAGCGTTGCCCCGGTGTCTCGAAGCGCCGGGCGACTACGGCTTTCGCGAGCAGCTTTCGCTCGCTGCGCTTGAGGCGGGGTTGGCATTCTCACAAACACGAACCGCGCTTGCTCATGCGTTGTCATACGCAGTGACGCTCGACAGCGGTGTGCCGCATGGGCGCGCTTGCGCTCTCTGGCTTCCAACAGCATGGCGTCTGGCACTCGGGAAAGATAACCGCGTTGACCAGTTGCTGGGCCAGTTATTTGCAGACCCTGACGGTCTCGTTGGTTTTCAAACCTGGCTTGAAAGAGTTGGCGTTGACGCCCGCCCCGAGGCTTTCGGGATCGCAGACGCACCGGCGCGAGTCGAAGCAGCACTTGCCAGCATTCGAGGACGCAACTTCATGGGAGCGACTGCTTCGTAATGTAGTGAAGCGCGTTCGTGATAGCAGCCACTTGTCCTTTGTGGCTGCAGCAGCGCAAGTTCAACCCTCTTAATGGATCATTTCAGCAGAGACGGCTTAGTTCAACGAACGACAGCGACTCTTCGAATCGCGAATGTCGCAACGGATGACAGCTTTACCCTGAGTGTCGTATTCGGTAAGCGTCCAGTGACTGGCGTTGCCGTCGTCGACTTTATCGAGCGTGGCGAAACCGTATTCGGAGCGCGCGATGTAGTCGTCAACCAGCGCGCCCGGAAAAGCTTCCGTGCCAGCAGCGATACTCGCGGGCGCGCGCCCTTCGTTGGCTGAGCCTGAGTTGCCCAACACGAGCGACGCGGGGTGAGCGCTTGAAAAGCTGATGGCTTCGAAAAGGTGAATATGGCCGTGCATCAATACGCTCACCTTGTCTGGAAACAGGCGCTGCGGATGAACGCTGGCGAACGCGCTTTGTAGCCCCTGGCTGCCACCGGCTTTTGCCTCGGCGTTTTTCTTGCCCGGCGCAAACGCCAGTAGCGGATGATGGCTGAGGAAAAAACTGTGCTGCGCAGCATCGGCGAGCGTCGCAACTTTCTGCATTTGCGCCACATAGTTCCGGTACGCGGGATCGGTTACCGCGTAGGTTTTTCCGCTCGACTTCGATGAGTCGAAAATGATGAATTGATTACCACGTCCGACAGAGACAGCATACGGCTCCGAGAAATCTGCGATTGCGTCGAGCGCCGTCGAATCGCACGTGCGTTCTGCGACCACAGGCGTTGCGTCGATGAACCGAAACCAGCCTTGTCCGGCGCGAAAACAGGACTCGTGATTGCCGCGCACAAAGACCCACGGCGCGGCTGCAAGTAAAGGCGCTGCGGGCGTGAACAGGTCAGCCTGCCAAGCGTCAAATCCGTAGCCCCACGGGCTGCCTGCGCAGTCTTTGTTGCCGGCTAGACAGGGGCTTTCGCGGTAGTGGATGTCGCCAACATGGACGACGAGATCGGGCTTCAATGCCGCAGCGCTTCGCGCCACATCAGCGAACGGCCACAGCGCTTTGTCGTTGCACGCCTGAAACGCATTTTCAGACGCCTTCATCCGGCAGCCCGTGTCGGCGATGAGCACGATACGGCGAATATCCCTGCGCGGCGCTGCCACCCCCCGGCCCGCCACGGTCGCGCTCGTCGCGCCCGTCGCCCAATCAGTCTCACAGGTCAACACGTCGAACACAGCAGGTTTGGCATCAGACTGAGCGCTGTCACCGCGCAAAGGCACAGTGGCGGGTTGTGCACGTACGCGCATTGATGCGAGCGTCCCGTCGCCCCAGACAATCTCGGGGCACTGACTCGCGCGCGTGACGGCGCGCACGACGGAGCGCTCGTTGGCCGCCGTCACCGTGAAAAGCGCTTCCAGCGGCGCGACGCTGGCGCTGCGCGGTGCGGAGCCGCAACTGGCAAGGCCAAACGCCGCGACCAGCAGGGTAAAAAAGAGCTTGCTTCGGTCACTGGTCATCTTGGGGCACACTCGAAAAATCTGTCGATAAAACTAAAAAGGGGTTGCCGCATGACGCAAGGCAACCCCACTTTGTACGCTCTGAAAGCGTGCTCTAGAACGTCAGCTTGGCAGAGATCTGAAAGCTACGCGGTGCCTGAAACAGGTACTGATCACCGGCCAACACTTTACCGGGACTGATTGACGTGACTTTGCCCGAATCGAAGAGATTGAACACATTGGCCTGAAGCTTCAAGCTCTTGCCGAACATGCCCAGGCCCGTCAACGTGTACGAAACGCCGAGGTCTGCGTTGTCGTACGATTTGGTACGGTAATAGTCGTAATTGGCAGGCTTGGTCGCGTCGTACTCCTGCTGGTAAACCGCACCGGTGCGCTTCAGGATGAACGACGCACCGATTGGACCACTTGAATAAATCAGACCCAGTGCAGCTGTCATGTTCGGCGCACCGGAAATCTGTTTGCCAGTATCGTTCGCCGTTGCCTTGTTGCTTGAACCGTTGGCGTAAATCGCGAAGCCATCAACCAGAGCGTAAGTGGCCTGCGCTTCGAAGCCCTGATATGTGGCACCACCGATATTGACGAACGCGGCCGCAGTACCGCCCAAGCCGTTCGACACGTATTTGTTCTTGAACTCGATGCGATAAACGTCCGCGTCCCAGGTGAAATCACGGCTCTTTCCGACGATGCCTAACTGATAGTTCGTCGAGAGTTGTGGCGCGGCGCTGTTCTTCGTGGGGTCAGCAATGTAGAAAGATTTCAGATCGGGGATCTGGAAACCCTTGGCGTATTGCCCGTACACAGCGATGTTCTGGCCAAGCTGCTGATTGACGGTAAGGAAGGGCAGCGTGGAGCGGTAGTCGACCGACGCTTTCTGCGGAATGCGCGTCGTCTGGTTGACCACGGCGTCAACCGAGCGTGTCATCATGACTTGCTTGATGCCCGGCGTGATGGTCGTGCTTGGCGTGACTTCCCACTCGAATTCGGCGAACGGTTGCGCCGTCGTGATTTTCGATTGCTGGTCGAACAGCACGCTTGGGAACTGGACAGGCGTTGGCTTCGTTTCGCGTGGATCGCGAATGTTGCCGAGCGTCAGATCGATATCGTACTGGTGACGATCCGTGTCTGATTTTTCCAGCCACACACCCGCACGCAAAAGACCCATCGAAAACTGCTTGGTGCCTTTGAGAATCGCGCCGAACACACGATATTTATTCTGCTTGTCGATGCCCGGAATGTTTCTGTTGCCCTTGCCACCGATCACCGTGCCTGGCGCGGTCAAACCAGTTGGGTCCGTCGACGAAATCGTCTGATTGTCATAGGCATAGGTGTAGGCCGTGGCCTCCGTTGTGATGCTGTCGCCCCAATTGCTTTTCAGACGCAGATATTCAAAATCAGTGTCCTTGTGCGTGTAGTTGATGCCGACAAAATTGAAGCTCGTCGGGTCATTGTTCAGGCTGTAATTGCGACCAAACAGCGCGATCTGTGCGAGGGTTGGACCTTTGCCATTGTCGTTCTGGTCGTACTTGATTTGATTGATCGAGCTGAACGCGGTGAGCGTCGAGTTGTCACCGACTGGCATTTGATATTTGAGCGTCAGGTTGTCGCTGCGAATGCCGTTGTTGGTGAGGTAGCCGTCCGATTCCAGATGCTGAAAGTTGGCTTGCAGGGTGGCGCCGTTGGCAAGCTTGCCGCTCTCGGCAGATGCACCGTAGAGTCGGGTGTTCCAGGTGCCAAACGAGGTGAACACGCTGAATGCGCGCTCGTCGAGTGGCTTCTTCGAAAACAGATTGATCGATCCGCCAAAGGTTGCAAAGCCGATATTGCTGGCGTTGCCGGGGCCGCGCTCGATGACAGCGCCGCCGAGCGTTGAAGCCGGGAAGAATGAGGTCGAGTGATGCGCCGGATTGTTGGTGTCGCCCCACGGGATGCCGTCGAACGTGATGTTGTATTGATCATCGCTGAAGCCGCGCATGATCGTTTTCGTTTCACTCAGGCCGGGTCCGTTCGCGGAGTCGCCCGACATGCTGGGCGCGATATTGACCACGCGACTGTACTCCGCGGTCGGTGCGACCGAGCTTTCGATGAACTCGCGCGTGATCACGGCTTGCGGCTGTGTGGCGTTCAGACTGGCCTGCGACGGCGCGAGTGCTGAAGCCCCTTTTTCGCCATTGCGGTAGGCCCCGTTGGTGGCCGAAACCACGACGGGTTCCAGTTTGACGGCTGAGGCGTTCGATTCTTTCGTTGAATCGTTGGCAGCCACGACAGGCGCGGCCGTTGTTTGCGCGAAAAGCGCTGCGGGCGAAGCGCCCAAAGTGGCGAGACAAGCGATCGCGAGAGCGCGCCTGGTTGGCTGTTTCATATGTGTAGTCCCCGGAAAACCTGTGTGTTTTGTTGAAGTGCTGAACCGCATGCAACACCCAAAGGCGGAGGGCTCACTGCACAGCTTCAAACGTTAGGTTCGGCGCGTGACAGGATCGTGACAAGAGGACGTAGACGGCGCGCTACAAAAGTTCCGGTGTTGCAACCGCGCGAATGATCACGTCTTTGACGCCATCGCGCTCACGTGATTGCAACCACCACACCGCGCCCTTGCGCACGGCGAGCGGTGTGGCTGCATCCATGAGCAACCAGTGAATGCATTCGCCGATCCACGGCTGATGTCCGACGATCACGATGGGCTCGGTCTGAACGCCCCAACCCACTGCGGCCAGCACTTCCTCGGGGCGAGCACCGGGGTTCAATTCATTGAGCGTTTTGTGCTTGCGAGATAAGCAACGCACCGTTTGCTGCGAGCGTTTCGCGGGACTCGCGTACACGCGGCACTGCTGCGGCAAATTGCGATCCAGCCAGAACGCGATGCGCTCAGCTTGCCGTTGACCCTTGACCGTTAACTTGCGATCCAGATCGTCCTGACCTTCGGTCGCATCGTGGGCTTCAGCGTGCCGCCAGAAAATGATTTCGCTCACGTGGCCTCGGTCTTGTCCGCACCCAGCCCGAGCTTGTCTGCCAGCTCATATTGCGCGACGACGGGCTTTTGTTTGCCGACGGGGCGCAGCAGACGATACGCGCCGCTCCGCTCAAGCCGCCAGGCTTGCGAATTGTCGCGTAGCGGAGCGTGAAGCCCTTCGTCGATGACACGCGCTCTGAGTGGTCCATCGAGAATTGGGGTGGCTACTTCAACGCGACGATCCAGATTGCGGCTCATCCAGTCAGCACTGGAAATGTAGACCTTCGGCTGACCGCCATTTTCAAAATAGTAGATGCGGCTGTGCTCAAGAAAACGCCCGATGATGGAGCGCACATGAATATTTTTGGTCGCGTCATCCACATCCGGACGCAGGCAACAGGCACCGCGGACGATGAGTTCGATGCGAACCCCTGCCTCCGACGCTTCGCAGAGCGCGGCCATCACGACCGCATCGGTCAGCGCGTTGATCTTTGCCATGATGAGCGCGGGCTTGCCGGCCTTGGCGGCGCGCGCTTCGCCGTTAATTGCGGCGAGAAGATTCAACTTCATGGTGTGCGGCGCCCACCACAAGTGTTTGAGCCTCGGCGGTTGCGACAAACTGGTCAAGTGATGAAATATTGCGGCAACATCTTTGCCGATTTCCGCATTCGCAGTCAACAATCCGAAGTCGGTGTAGAAGCGCGCAGTCGACGGGTTGTAGTTTCCCGTTCCGATGTGCGTATAGGTACGAATTGCGTTGCCTTCCTTGCGCAACACCATCAACATTTTGGCGTGGGTTTTCAGGCCGACCAGGCCGAACACCACTTGCGCACCCGCTTGCTCCAGTTTGTCGGCCCAGTTGATGTTGGTTTCTTCGTCGAACCGAGCTTTCAATTCGAGGACGACGGTGACTTCTTTGCCACGGCGTACGGCCTCCAACAACAAGTCCATCAGTGCAGATTTCGACCCGGTGCGATAAATGGTCTGCTTGATCGCAATGACACTCGGATCCTCGACGGCCGTGCGCAAAAACTGTACAACGGGCTCGAACGATTGATAGGGGTGATGCAGCAATACGTCGCGCTGCCGCAAGTCAGCAAACAGCCGCTCGTCGGTAATTTCCGGCAACGACGGGCCTGGCGTGAACGGCGCGAATCGTAACTCCGGGTGATCGGTCGCCTCGGCTAAGGCGGCGAGACGCGCGAGATTGACCGGGCCGTCAACGCGGTACACCTCATGGGATTCGAGTTTGAAATGCTGCGTCAACAGCGCCATCACCGATTCACTGCAATCAGCGTTGATTTCGAGCCGTACGGCGCGACCATACGGGCGACGGCGCAACTCGCCCGTCAGTGCGTGACGCAAGTTCGTCATTTCCTGCTCGTCCACCCACAAATCGCTGTCGCGCGTTACACGAAATTGCGAATCGCTGACCACTTCGCGACCGGGGAAGAGGCGACCCAATTCGGTTTCAATCAAGGTCGAGAGCAGGACGAACGAACGCCGTCCGCCACTGGTTTTGCCCTTGATTTCAAACAGGCGCGGCAAACTGCGCGGCACTTTGACAATGGCGATGCTCGTCTTGTCAACGCTACGCTTTGATTTCATCTCGACAATGAAATGCAAGCCTTTGTTGGCGACCGACGGAAACGGATGCGCGGGATCGAGCCCAATAGGCGTCAACACGGGCGCGATTTCGCGCGCAAAGGTGGCTTGCGTCCAGCGCCGCTGTTCCGGCGTCAAATCGGCTCCGCTGACGAGATCAATCCCGGCTTCGCGCAGTGACGGCAGGATTTGTGAGTTGAGCAATTGGTACTTGCGAACCACCAAAGCGCGCGCGCGGTCGGCGACTTCGAGCAGCGAATCGTTCAGCGCCGTAGCTTCGGACGGGTCAGAAGACAGGAGCGCTTTCAACCGCTCCTTCTGCTCGGCAATGCGAACCTCGAAAAACTCGTCGAGATTCGAGCTCACAATCGTCAGATAGCGCAAACGCTCAAGCGCGGGTACCCAAGGCAGTTCACACTGCGCGAGCACGCGTTCGTTGAAGGCGAGCATCGACAGCTCACGGTTGATCACTGGCATCATGCGCTGCGGTCCGCTGTGGTTTTGTTTCTATGTAGCTTGAGTCTGACGACGCCTCGTGACAGTCTGATGACACTGCGTCCGGGGGCTACCTGCGTCAACCCGCCGTCGGCGAAGGAACCGATGAATGTGCGGCCCGAGACCGCGTTTCCGGCGTCAACGATGGAAGGTCAAAATTGGCCGGGAACCACGATTTTTTAGTATCAAATTGGTAGCTTTTTGCTGTAATGACCTTTTCATCAGGGCTAGGCTCTCATTTCATCAATTATCGACTTTAGACAATTATCGCCCTCAGCCCTCATTAAATATGACTTTTGGAGAAAAGGCATTGCTCATGCCCTGATCGGGTGCTGCAACGTCAAATCTGTAGCGCAGCGCCGCAAATCTGTGCTCACCCTGTGAAAAAACAACAGGTTTGCCACAGCCAATTCCGATGCAGTCCGTTTGTCACATAACGGTCATTGATGCAGCGCACAAATGTGAAATATTCAGGAAACCCTTTTATTTTGCGAATAATTCCATGCGTTCCGATCATTCCGTCTCCCTGTTTAGCGGTCTCCGCGTAAAAACGCTTGCCCGTGCCGTAGCTCTCGCCGTTGCCAGCGCCGCAGTTAC
>JAYWAQ010000621.1:0-3431 GCA_043782305.1 Burkholderiales bacterium | reverse complement strand
GCGCAATCCGGCGAGCGTGAGCGGGCGACTTCTGGAAGTCAAATGAGGTGTTTGCATGCGTTACGCGCAGTCTCGACTGCAATCAATGCGTTGTACAGAAGAGAATTATCCCTCTTAAATAGCACCCAAGGAGCAAACATTCTCTATTTTTAGTCCGCAAGGAATACAGCCATGAACACAATCCAATTTCCCCTCGCAACTCAAGACTGGACACTCGGCAAAAGCCGCGCGCTGGCACTGCAAGCCGCGCAGGTGAAAAGCGTTGAGGCATTGTCGGGCGCGCTCTGGGTCACCGTATCGGGTAGCGAACAGGACTTTTTTGTAAAGAGCGGCGAATCAGTCGCGATTCCATGCCGACATGGTCAGGTCGTCATTGAGGCGCTAGGCGACGAAAGCGTCGTCCGCATCGGCCAGCATGCCGAATCGATGGTGTCGAATTCGCAAACATTCGCCCACGCAACCTACGTTTCAGTCGTGTGCCCGGTGGTCCGCGGCTTGCGCAAAGCTGCCGACTGGCTTGACCCGTCGCCTGTCGCGGCGCGCGCGCACTAGTCAGCATTTCGCCCCGGTCATTTACGACCGGGAGCAGGATCAGATTACTTCCCCGCTGCTACGGCACCTCCCTGTGCCGTAGCTTTTTTCGTTTTTGGATCCGTTAACCGACGACTCGCGTCGCCTGCGCCTTGAGCGCCGCGTCTAGCGTGTCTGCAATCTCATCGAGATGCGCGCGCGTCTGTGCTGACAGGCGCGCATTGCCGTTAACGGATTGCGCTTTTGCCAGCAATGTTTTCGCCGTTAGCCGATGCAGCGCACGAGCATCACCGGTGGCCGTGCCGACACCTGGGCGCATGATTGCGGCAGCGATGCGGCGCGCGTGTTCGCGCTGCAATGCGCGGCGCGCGGGGGTCGCTTCAAGACTGCCGGGACCCTCACCCCACACGGCGCGGGTGATGGTTGCGTAGAGCTCATCGAGCGTTAACGCGCTATCGGGCGACGCTAACTTGCTGCGCGAGTTTTGAATGCGCTCGGCGACTTTGGCCGACATCAAGCGATCCAGCGTTTGTGTTTGCATCGCTAAAAGCGTGGCGTCGAGCGAGCGATCCAGCGGCGGCATGTAGCCTCGATCCAGCGTGTCGGAGGTGAGTCGGCTGACGAACTCGGGCTTCAGATCGAAACCTTTCATCGCGAACAAATTGTCCGTGACCAGCTTTAACGCGGCGCGCTGTTTATCAGCCGGAATCGGTGTCAGCGGCGTGCGGTTGCTGCCGGCCTGATCGCGCAGATAGACGACGCCACCGACGTACTTTGAGGTCAATTCGAACGCGAGTGCGAGCTGCGCGAGGCCGCTCGCGAAGTTACGCGTCAGCGCGTCGTAGCTCTCCCCAACGGGCAGTTGCCGCGCCTGCAAGCGGTCAAACAATTCGCGCGACAGCAGCACGCGGCGACGCGCGAATTCGAGCGGGTCGCTGCCAACGTCGCGCTGATTCACTTGCGGATCCATACCGTCAAAATCCCCGAAGATTTCTTCGTCGGTGCCAAAGGCGAGCAAGGGCTCACTGCTGCGCGCGGCGATCATCGCGAGGTCATCTTTTTCGGTGTTCGCGGCCAACTCCTTGTAGGCGTATTCGACAGCCCAGTAGTCATACGGTCCGAGCGTGCTCATCACGTATTCGCCCTGCGGCTCCTTGTCGAGCGCAACGTTGAACGCGTTGTAGTCCATCACCGAGCCGCCGAGGCCGTTGACGCGCGTGAACGCAGCATCATTCAACTGTGCCTGCGTGTAAATCGTCGAGGCGCGGAAGTTGTGGCGGAAGCCCAACGTGTGGCCGACTTCATGCGTGACCACGTCCTTGAGCGTTGCGTGAACGATGCGCTCAGCTTCTTTCGGATCCATCGTGTCGCCAGCGCGCATTGCGAGCAGGTCGAGTGCAAAGCTTGCTTCTTCAATGGCTGATTGACCGTACGAGCACAACTCAAAACTTGGGTCGCCACCGAATTGCAGATCGCGCGGCAGGCCTGCCGGTTTGCGCGCGGGCAGGAAGCTGTTTGCTGTGTCAACGCCGTACGTGTCCATCGCGCTGGATGCCGTCATCGCAATGGAGGCAGGCATGGGCCGCGGATATTGCTCGATAGAACGGCGGCGCGGCAGCGTGACCCAACCATTGCCAATCGTGATGTCAGCATCTAGGATTTCGCCGGTGCGCGGATCGGTGCGCGACGGGCCGACAGCGAGCGCGCCATCGGAATAATCAACGAACCAGCGCACCGAGGCGCGACCGGTTTCGTGCGTGCTCCACTTCGCGTCGTCAGGCTGTTGCTCAACGCGAATCGCGTCCTTGAAGCCGATCTTCTCGAACGCTTTATTCCATTCGAGCACGCCGGCTTTGACCGATTCGCGGTATTCGACGGGAATGTTTTTATCGAGCCAATAGGTGATCGGTTTTTTCGGCTCCGAGACTGCGGCGCTTGGGTCTTTTTTCTCAAGACGCCAGCGGTTCACGACATATTTGCGGGCGAAGGTCGCTTCGCTGTCGCTGAAGTCCCAGTATGGCTGGTTGAAGTGTCCGATACGACCGTCAGCCGCACGCGCGTGCATCGGCTCATCCGGCAATTTCGACAGCGTGTAGAACAGGCCGATGAAGAAGCTGCGCGCATCCGGCACGCCGCTAATCGGACGCGGTTGCGGTACGGGCGACGGCGTAGGAATGGGCGAAGGCACGGGCAGTTTCGGCACCGAGAAATGCGCAGTGACGTCGAACATCGTCGCGTCATCACGCGCGGTGGTTTCCTTGAAATACGAGTTCGCGCGATCAAGGCTGTAGCCGGCACGGTAGACGCTATCGAGCGTGTAGGTGATCATCGGGATGTCGCCGAGCAACAGCGCATTGGCTTCAACCAGTACCGATTTTTTCTCTGGATGCGGCGCGCTCGCGAGTGTGGCGGACGAGAGCAAACTGTCGCTCGTGCCCTCAGCCGCAGCCAGCGCAATCGGCGTCGCGGGCTTGGCGTAATTGCTGAAGTTGCGCGCGATGAGCTGCACGTTGTTGCCAATTTTTTTGAACGTAATGATGTTGCCGCGAAGCATCGCGCGCGCCGTCGACACACCTAGATCGCTCATCACGCCGCGATTCAAATTCGTTTGCAAATAGTAGAGCTGGTCGAACTGCTCGGGCTTGATTTCGATCCAAACTTTTTCGTCTTTGGTCCACAAAGTGAACAGACCCGGCTGCTCTTTTGCGTCCTTGATGACCTCAGCGAACGGGCGCGGCGCGCCGGGGGTCGCAGCGGCGGCAGCGCCGGGCGGGCGCGCACCGGGAGCTGGGGTGGCGGCCGGGGCAGTGCCGGCAACAGTCGCGCTGGTGGCTGACGATGCGGGTGCGCCGACCGGCGTGCTGGCCACGGCCGATGCAGCCGCAGTGGTCGCGGGCGGC
>JAYWAQ010000620.1:0-3434 GCA_043782305.1 Burkholderiales bacterium | reverse complement strand
CGAACAGGGCAATATTTCTACGCGGTTCGAGATGAAGACAAAGCACTGCTTGACACCGCAGCCAATTGGTCGCGCACAGGCAACGTGTTCAAAAGTGGCGGATACGTGTCAGTGTGTCGCTTTTATGGCGGAAAAAATGGGGGACCCAACACCCATTTCTACAGCGCCGACGACAAAGAGTGCGCAGCGCTTAAGGCGATTCCCGAGCTTTCTTACGAAGGTCAGACCTTTGCCGTGAACCGGCCGTTGCCCGCCATCACCCCGGAACAATTGATGCCCGGCGCGCTACGCGATTGTCCCGCCGAATCGAAACCGCTCTATCGGCTCTACAACAACGCGTCGTACTCCAATGGCCGCTACGTGAGCAACCACCGCTACACGACCGATCACACGGAAGTGGCAGTGGCCGTCCGCGAAGGCTGGGCCGACGAAGGTCATGTGATGTGCGTTCCGCAATGAGGCATTGACGCGCTAAGCGGCACTTATTAGCTTTTGGCTGAGAGTGCTGCCGCACTGGGGCTAGCGCTCGGATTACCTGTCTATCGACAAGCTTCGATTCAGCACACCAGCCTCAGTGAAATAAGCGTTTCAGCTAAAAGCTGCTCACGCTATTTCCCCAGCAAAACCTTCTTCAACCAAAGCCCGCGATCCTTGCGCGCTTCGTCGTTGAGCAATTCGTCGGAATCAAACATTTGCCGCGTTTTGGGTTGCAAAGCGGCACGGTATAAATCCACCTGCTCCAGCGTTTGCACCCATTCGTCGCCGCTGGCGAACTGAAAATAGACCTTGGCAGGCGCGGCGTATTTGATCCACCGTTCCGGGTCAAGCGGCTCAATGGCGGCCAGATACGTAATCCATTCGGTTTTGTTGAATCCATCGCGGAAGCGCTTGGCTTTCGGTTGATCAGTGACCTGCAGCCAGCCGCTGGGCTTGCCCGGCGGGCTCATGAGCACCAGCGCATCCACCCGCGGGTCGACGGCGGCTAAGAGCGTGCCGGCCCATGCGCCATAGCGCTGGCCAACCACGGCTACCTTTTCGATGTTGAATTCCGGCCGACTGGCCGCCCAGTCGAGCGTGCGGCGGGAATCAACGACGGCGGCAACGATGCTGTCGGCGTCGCCAGCCGTACTGTTGCCGCGCGCGAAGTAGGGCTGCTTGAATGGTAGCTCCACCAGAATCGAGGCAATGCCGCTCGCGGCCAGTGCTTCCGCCTCCTGCACGAACATGGCGCGCTTGCTCTCCTGACCTTCGCGGTGCAGCCAGAGCACGGTCGGGTGCTTGCCTTTTTTGAGCGGCGAGACGACGGTGAGTTCGACCTCATCGCTCAGCGCATCATCGTTGCGCGCAAGCTTCCACTCGGTGACATCGCAGCATTTGGCCTTGTGCAGCACGCCACCGGCGATTGCGGGAACGGTTGTGGTCCGGCTGTAGTCAAAAAATTTAGCCAGCTCGGGTGGTGCTTTTTGAGCATGAGCCGAGTTTGCAAGGGCCATAAAAACTAAACTAGGCGCTAATACGTTGATAGCGCAAATTGTGCTTCGCCAGAGTCGACGCATGAAAGGTTTCTCCTTGATTGAACGACACATCTGCAACACAGTCAGGAATTCGTCATGTTGATTCGCCGTCCTTCCGACATTTTGCCCTCCGAGATCAATTCGGAGTCCGAGTTCAACGCGCGACGCGACTGGCTCAAGCAGGCCGCGGGTCTCGGTCTGATCGCGGGCCTGCCCGTGCTCTCCGCGTGTGATGCACAAGCGCAGGGCGCGAAGCTCATGGGCGTGAAACCGAACCCCACCTTCGTGCTGCCCGATGAAAAGCTCAACAAGTTTGACGAGCTGAAGAGTTACTGCAATTTCTACGAATTCGGCACCGACAAGACCGATCCGCCAGTGATGGCGAAATCGCTGAAGACGCGTCCGTGGACGGTCGCCGTCGAAGGCGAAGTGCTGAAACCGCAGGTGTTCGACATTGATTCACTGTTCAAACTTGCGCCTCTGGAAGAGCGCATTTACCGCTTCCGCTGCGTCGAAGCGTGGTCAATGGTGATTCCGTGGGTCGGATTTCCGCTCTCCGAGCTGATCAAACGGGTTCAGCCCAAAGGCAACGCGAAATACGTCGAATTCGTCACCCTGGCCGACAAGGCGCAAATGCCGGGCCTGCGCTCCGGTGTGCTCGATTGGCCCTACACCGAAGGCCTGCGCATGGACGAGGCGATGCATCCGCTGACGCTGTTGACGCTGGGCGCGTTTGGCGAAATGCTGCCGAACCAGAACGGTGCGCCGGTGCGCATGATCGTGCCGTGGAAATACGGCTTCAAGGGCGGCAAATCGATTGTGAAGATTCGCTTCGTCGAGAAAGAGCCGCGCACCGCTTGGGTCAAGGCGGGGCCGAGCGAATACGGCTTTTATTCGAACGTGAATCCGACCGTGGATCATGCGCGCTGGAGTCAGGCCAGCGAGCGTCGTCTGGGCGAATTCAGCAAGCGCAAAACGCTCATGTACAACGGCTACGGCGATCAGGTGGCTTCGATGTATGCCGGGATGGATTTGAAGAAGTTTTTCTAGGCGGAAGTGAACGTTGTGCTTGAGGTTGGCGAAGGTATGAAACGATTGGCGCGCGTGGCGGACGCTTCGTCGCGTCACGCTTCTGCGAGCGGAGGAGGGCGGTTTAAATCCGTCATCGCCCACCGCCCGAAGAGCCTTCAAAATGCGCACCTCCGAACTGCCGCTCGTCTACGCCCACTTAGCCACCGTGTTGCCTTCCTTCGTGATCGGCACCTACATGATGGTCTCGCGCAAGGGCAGTCCGCTGCATCGCGCGCTCGGCAAAACTTACATGCTGCTGATGTTTGCCACCGCGATCATCACGCTCTTTCTTCCCGCCAAACTGGGCCCGTCGATTCTGGGTCACTTTGGCTTCATTCATATCTTTAGCGTTATCGTGCTCACCCTTGTTCCTCGTGCCTATTTCGCTGCGAAAAATCCCAACGTTCGCCGCCATGCGCAGGCGATGATTGGCGTATACATTGGCGGCATTCTGGTCGCGGGCAGTTTTGCGCTCGCGCCGGGCCGTATGCTTCACACATGGCTCTTCACCTAGCAAGCTCAAACAGTAGCCCGGCAATCGCGCGCACCTGGAAGAACCCCAGCACGCTGACGGTGCAGCGCGTCAAATGGGCGCTGATTCTGCTCGGAATGTTGCCTTTGACGCGGCTCGTCGTTGGTTATTTCACCAATCAGCTCGGGGCGAACCCCATCGAATTGATCACTCGTTCAACCGGAACGTGGACGCTGGTGGGATTGGCCGTGACTTTGTCGATCACACCGCTGCGGAAGCTCCTGAACTGGCCGTGGCTCGTCCGCCTGCGCCGCACAGCGGGGCTTCTGGCGTTTTTCTACGTCTGCCTGCACTTCACGACCTACATCTGGTTTGAC
>JAYWAQ010000619.1:0-3445 GCA_043782305.1 Burkholderiales bacterium | reverse complement strand
CGCTGAGCACGCGGGTCTCGTGTGGGCGTGCGACCCAACGAGCGCGGACGCGAGCTGCATCGGCGGTAACGTGGCGATGAACGCAGGCGGCAAGAAGGCCGTGCTGTGGGGAACCGCGCTCGACAATCTGGCGGCGTGGCGCATGGTAACGCCGCAAGGCGAGAGGCTCGAAGTCACGCGCATGGATCACAATCTCGGCAAAATTCATGACGCGAATCATGCGACATTCCGGCTGCAATACTTTGACGCCAAACTCGACCGCAGCAAGGTGTTGCGCGAAGAGACGCTGATCATCCCTGGCCCCAGTTTCCGGAAAATCGGACTTGGCAAAGATGTCACGGACAAGTTCCTGAGCGGTCTGCCCGGTGTGCAAAAAGAAGGCTGCGATGGCCTCATAACCTGGTCGAAATGGGTGCTGCACAAGATGCCGCCGCACACGCGAACCGTGTGCATGGAGTTCTTCGGTCAGGTACGTGATTCGGTACCAGCGATTGTCGAGGTGAAAGACTTCCTCGATGCACTGCCAAAGACCGGCGCGGGTCGCGTGATGTTGTCCGGGCTTGAGCATCTGGATGAGCGCTATGTGAAAGCGGTCGGCTACGCGACGAAAGCCAAGCGCCACGGTCGCCCGAAGATGATCCTGATCGGCGACATCGTCGGCGATGACGAGAATGAAGTGGCCAAAGCTGCTTCGGAAGTCGTGCGCATCTGCAACCTGCGCGGTGCTGAAGGCTTCATCGCGGTGAGCGCTGAAGCGCGCAAGAAATTCTGGCTGGATCGTGCGCGCACGGCCGCGATTGCCAAACACACCAACGCGTTCAAACTGAACGAAGACGTGGTTATTCCGTTGCCGCGCATGGGCGACTATTGCGACGGTATTGAGCGCATCAACATCGAGCTTTCGATCAAGAACAAATTGAAACTCTGTGCTGAGCTTGAGAAATTCTTCGCGGGTGCGATGCCGCAGAATCGTTACGAAGAGTACGGCGTCTCGACGGAATTGCTCACGGAAAAGGTGGCTGAAGCTGCGGCGCTGGTTGCCTCCATTCGTGACCGCTGGAACGGCTATCTCATCGGTTTGGCTCCCTCTCCCTTGAGGGGAGAGGGCTGGGGTGAGGGTGACGACCGCGCGGAGAGTGCTGATACCGTAACCAGCCCCCTCTCCCTAACCCTCCCCCACCGGGGGGGAGGGGACGACACCCTCTTCCGCCAACTGCAATCATACGAAATCCGCGTGTCATGGAAGGCTGAAATCAAAGCGCCGCTTGAAGACATCTTCGCGGGCGAAGCGCTTAAGCCCATCGTCGACCGCTTCATCGCGATTCATAAAGAAGTGCTTCGTGGTCGCGTGTGGGTCGCGCTGCACATGCACGCGGGCGACGGTAATGTGCACACCAATTTGCCGGTCAACAGCGACAACTACGAGATGCTGCAAGAGGCGAACGCCGCGGTCGCGCGCATCATGGCGCTGGCGCGGTCGCTCGACGGCGTCATCTCGGGCGAGCACGGCATTGGTCTGACCAAGCTTGAATTTCTCACCGACGACGAGATCGGCCCGTTCCAGCGCTACAAGCAAAAGGTTGATCCCGAGGGCCGTTTCAACAAGGGCAAACTGATGCCCGGCGGCGACCTGCGCTACGCCTATACGCCCTCGTTTGGCCTGCTCGGTAGCGAGTCGCTGATTCTTGAAGCGAGTGACATCGGCGCCATTGCTGATTCGGTGAAGGACTGTTTGCGTTGCGGTAAGTGCAAGCCCGTGTGCGCGACGCATGTGCCGCGTGCCAACCTGCTTTATTCGCCACGCAACAAGATCCTTGCGACGGGTTTGCTGGTTGAGGCCTTCCTCTACGAAGAGCAAACCCGACGCGGCATTTCGCTGCGCCACTGGGACGAACTCGCGGACGTGGCCGATCACTGCACGGTCTGTCACAAGTGTGTGAATCCCTGTCCGGTTGATATCGATTTCGGAAACGTATCGATGGCGATGAGGAATCTGCTGCGCAAGGAAGGCAAGAAGAAATTCAATCCCGGCACTGCCATCGCGATGGTCTTGCTCAACGCGCGCGATCCGGCGACGGTGAACATGCTGAAGCGCACGGTCGTGAACGGTGGTTACCGCATGCAGCGTTTCGCGCATGGGCTCGCCAAACGGTTCGGCTTGATCGGCTCGCAAACAAAGCGACCGCCCTCCACTACGGGCGGCCGACCTGCGATCAAGGCGCAGGTCATCCACTTCATCAACAAGCCGATGCCCGGTGGATTGCCGAAACAGACGGCGCGCAAACTGCTCGACATCGAAGACGATAAAGTCGTGCCCATCATCCGCAATCCGCAGATGAATGCGGACGAACAGGAAGCCGTGTTTTACTTCCCAGGTTGCGGCTCGGAGCGGCTGTTCTCGCAGGTAGGCCTTGCGACGCAGGCGATGCTCTGGCACGTCGGCGCGCAAACGGTCTTGCCTCCCGGCTATCTCTGCTGCGGCTATCCGCAAACCGCCAGCGGTAATCACGACAAAGGTCAGGAAATCATCACCGACAACCGCGTGCTGTTTCATCGTGTCGCCAATACGCTCAACTATCTCGACATCAAAACGGTGATCGTGAGCTGCGGCACCTGCATGGATCAGTTGCAAAAGTACGAGTTCGAGAAAATTTTCCCCGGCTGCCGCCTGCTCGACATTCACGAGTACCTGATGGAAAAAGGCGTGAAGCTGGAGAACATCACAGGCACGCGATACATGTATCACGACCCCTGCCATTCACCGATGCAGACCTATCAGCCGATGAAGGTCGTGAACGAACTTATGGGCCAAAAGATTGACCTGAATGATCGTTGCTGCGGTGAGTCCGGAACGCTGGCGGTGACCCGTCCTGACATCTCAACGCAGGTGCGATTCCGCAAAGAAGCAGAAATGCGCAAAGGCGCCGACAAACTGCGTGCGATTCCGGTGAAGACTTCTCCGGGCGCAGATCAGAAATTTCAAGGCGAAGTGAAAATCCTCACCAGCTGCCCATCGTGTCTGCAAGGCCTGTCGCGCTACGACAATGACAGCGACACGAAGGCGGACTACATCGTCGTCGAGATCGCGAAGCATTTGCTTGGTGACAAGTGGATGCCAGAGTATGTGGCGCGGGCGAATTCGGGCGGGATTGAGCGGGTGTTGGTCTGATCTAGTTCGAGATCCGTAAGGTGCGTTTTTAACGCACCCAATTAGTCCCCTCTCCCTTGAGGGGAGAGGGCTAGGGAGAGGGTGACGGTCGAACGAGCAGGTTCGTGCGCCACCAGCGCGCTCTGTCGCCGCGCGGGGCGACCTACTTTCTGGCATTGCCCAGAAAGTAGGTAAAGAGGCTAGCCCCTGCACCCCGCTTCATCCTGCGGTGCTCGCAACGGGCGGGATGAAGGGGCGGTCGAACTGATATTTGGTCGCTTTGCGATGCGACTACAC
>JAYWAQ010000618.1:0-3455 GCA_043782305.1 Burkholderiales bacterium | reverse complement strand
GGCGCCTGCAACCGGACCGTCGCTGTTTTGCTTTTTTTCACCCTCAACTGGCTAATGTGCCGCTGATCTTTGTCGAAGTGGCGCTGGGAACGGCTATGCCCGACGCCATTGCGCCGCTGATCGACAAGAACTCGGCGATCACCTCACCCAAGCATTTTCGGGTTGCTGCTTTTTATTCAATCAGCAACTGCGAACCCGGTTTGCGCGGCGTGTCGCTCGGCAACTTCCTGATCAAGCGCGTGGCCCAGGAGCTGAAAACCGAGTTGCCACAGCTGAAGACGTTCTGCACGCTGTCGCCGATTCCGGGATTCATGAACTGGTTGACGCGCGTCGATGCTGCGCTTGCCTACGAAGGACTGAAGCCTGCGACGCGCAAACGACTGGTGGCAGCACTTGCCGAGTTACACAAAGCGACGAACGGTGAGCTGGCGAGTTTGTCGCGCGATGCGACGCTTGACGCGCTCGACAAGGATGCGAAGGAGGCGCTTCTCGCGCTCGCTGGCGCGTATCTGATTCACGAGTCTCCGCGTGCGGGCGGCGACCCTGTGGCGCGCTTCCATCTCGACAACGGCGCCAAGCTGGAACGGATCAACGCGCATGCAAATTTGTCTTCGCAAGGACTCAAGCAGTCGGCCGGACTCATGGTCAACTATCTCTACGATCTCGATCGCGTCGAACAATCGCACGAAGATTTTGTGAACGGAACGGTCACACATGCCAGGGGCGTGGGGTCTTTGATTTAACACTCGATCGTCCCCTCTCCCACGCGGGAGAGGGTTAGAGTTAGGGGCAAGCCCAACGCGTACCGATACTGAGTAAACACAACAACTACAGCGCTAACATTTCCAAAGGAGGAAACTAAATGCAACACCTGACTTTCTCACCGCTACGCCGCATGCTGATCACGATACTTGCGGTGGCTCCACTGGCGGCCATCGCGCAAACCGCGTGGCCGACCAAGCCCGTCACCATCATCGTGCCGTTCCCGGCGGGCGGCGGTACTGATGCCTTTGCGCGGCCGCTCACAGCGACGCTGAGCAAAGACCTGGGCAAACAATTCATCATCGACAATCGCGGAGGTGCGGGTGGCACGCTGGGTGCGGCCATCGCAGCGAAGGCCGCGCCGGACGGCTACACGCTGTTCATGGGTGCCGTGCATCACGCGATCGCACCCGCGATGTATCCGAAACTTGACTACGACATCGAGAAGAGTTTTGTGCCAGTCGCGCTTGTTTCGTCAGTGCCGCAAGTGATCGTGGTCAACCCACAACGCGTGCCCGCGAATGATCTTAAGGGCTTCATTGAAGCCGCGAAAAAAGCCGACGGCAAGATGAACTACGGCTCGGCCGGTAGCGGCTCGTCGCATCACCTTGCCGGAGAGCTTTTCAATTCACTCGCAGGGGTCAAAATTTCGCACATTCCGTACAAGGGTGCGGGTCCGGCGCTGACCGATTTGATGGGCGGACAGATCGACGTGATGTTCGACGGCATGGGCTCAAGCGCGGGCCACATCAAAGGCGGGCGAATCAAGGCGATTGCTGTCGCGAGCGATAAACGCGCGCCCGGCTTCCCGAACATTCCCACCGCCGCCGAGTCCGGCTTGAATTACAAAGTCGCGACCTGGTACGGATTGTTTGCGCCGAAAGGCACGCCGCCGGAGATCATCGCAAAGCTTCAGGCGGAACTCAAAAAGGCGTACAGCTCGGAGGAGTTGAAAGTCATCTGGAACGGTCTGGGCGCTGAAGTGCCCGATCTGTACGGCGATGCATTCGGCAAATTTGTGAATACCGAAATCAAGCGCTGGGGCGATGTCGCGAAGGCGTCTGGGGCGAAGCTGGATTGACAAGATCAATACTCGGGGGAGTAATGAAAAATAAAAGTTTGTTCGCGGCCGTTCGCGCCGCGTTCCCGACGGACTTGAGCGCGACCGCAATCGAGTCGGCCGACAGCGCGACAGGTGCAACGCTCAAGCGCTACTCCTGGCGCGACATTCACGAACAAACTGCGCGCATCGCTAACCTGCTCATGTCGCTTGGCTTGCCCGAAGGCAGCCGCGTGGCCGTGCAGACCGAGAAGAGCGTTGAAGCTTTGATGCTCTACCTCGGTGTGTTGCGTGCAGGCTATGTGTACTTGCCGCTCAACACGGCGTATCAGGCAGGCGAAATTGAATACTTCATCGGCAATGCGGAACCTGCCGTGGTCGTGTGCTCTCCGAAGTCGCTAGCGTGGATGCAACCAATCACTGACGCTGCGAAAGTCAGGCGCGTGTTTACGCTGGATGATTCAGGTGGCGGGACGCTCATGGACGCGGCGTCAGAGCAATTATCAACGCAAACCATTGCCGTCAAGGAAGCTGACGATCTCGCCGCAATCCTGTACACCAGCGGCACGACCGGGCGCAGTAAGGGCGCGATGCTTTCGCACGACAATCTGTTGTCGAATGCATTGACGCTGAAAGACTACTGGGGCTGGTCAAGCGAGGACGTGTTGATTCACGCGTTGCCAATCTTTCATGTGCACGGCCTGTTCGTGGCGTCTCATTGTGCGCTGCTCTCGGGTGCGAAGATGATCTGGTTTTCCAAATTCGACCCGAATTCGGTGCTGGCCCGATTGCCAGAAGCGACTGTATTCATGGGGGTTCCAACGCTGTACGTTAGGCTGCTCGGTGATGCGCGTCTCAACAAAGAAACCTGCAAAAACGTACGCCTGTTCGTCGCGGGTTCGGCGCCGCTCCTCATCGAAACATTCAACGAATGGCGAGAGCGAACCGGCCACACGATTCTCGAACGCTACGGCATGAGCGAAACCGCGATGCTGACCTCAAACCCTTACACAAGCGAGCAAGGCGAACGTCGCGGAGGCACCGTTGGATTTCCGCTACCCGGCGTGAGTGTTCGTGTGTCTGACGACAAAGGCGGCATGTGCCCGGCAGGCGAAATCGGCGGCATCGAAGTCAAAGGCCCGAACGTATTCGCAGGGTACTGGCGCATGCCCGAGAAAAACAAGGAAGAATTCACCGTCGACGGCTGGTTCAAAACCGGTGACGTGGGCAAGATCGACGAGCGCGGCTATGTGGTGATTGTCGGCCGCAGCAAGGATCTGATCATCAGCGGCGGCTATAACGTGTATCCCGCCGAAATCGAGGGCTATATCAACGACATGCCCGGCGTCGCCGAGTCCGCTGTGATCGGTGTGCCGCATCCGGATTTCGGTGAAGCGGGCGTCGCCATTGTCGTGGCGAAAGCCGGTGCATCGCTTGACGCGAACGTGATTCTCTCCACGCTCAAAACCAGCATTGCCAACTTCAAAGTGCCGAAGCGCGTGTTCGTCGTAGCCGATTTGCCGCGCAACGCGATGGGCAAAGTGCAGAAGAATTTGTTGCGGCAGGAGCACGCGAAACTCTTCGCGTAATTCGTTGCTACGGCGTTTTCGACGCTGCTGAAAATCGTTCAATA
>JAYWAQ010000617.1:0-3463 GCA_043782305.1 Burkholderiales bacterium | reverse complement strand
CCGCCAGTGCTTCGGGCGTCGTGGCCGCACTCACGACGTAGCGAATCTGCCCTTTTACGTGCACGGCTTTCGCAAATGGGCACAGATTGAGCCCGATCACGGCGCGTTCCAGCCAGCGTGTGGTGTCGGCGATGAATTTGTCTTGAGCGTCCTGATTCATGGGGCATGCCTTGCCGGAGGCTTCTGGGCGCGTCGCGTTTGCGGTGTTATTGGCCAATTCATGTGTTTGGCATATTTTCTGCTGAGCATGTACTTAATCCAAATTAGACAATAAGAATAATCTTCACAATCACTTCATTTCGGGGCAAATCAAACATTCCCGACCGCCAGCCGGTCGGGCACGCTGCAACCAAAATTATCCGCAACAAGAAAGTTTCATGATTTCTAAAAAAACGCTCATCGCCGCATTCTGTTTCGCCGCTTCGAGTCTGGCGTCCGCCCAACAAACCCTCGTTTTCGCCATCAACGAAGGCGTAACCTACCGGGGCGGCGATGAAGCTGCCCGGCAGAACTACAAGCAGATCGCCGACGATCTCGGACGACTGCTCAAGGCGAAGGTACGAGTCGATGTCATTGCCGAATATGCCACGCTCGAAAAAGATCTCGCGGCGAAAAGCTATGACATCGCGTTCATTCACCCCACGCACATCGCGCTCGCCCCAGTAAAAAATGGCACGTACTCGCTCGCGGCTGTATCCAAGGCGCACGTCAATTACAAAGCATCATTTTTGTCAAAGATAAGCGCCGAGCCGAAAACACCTGCCGAGCTCGGCAAACTGCTCGCCTCCGGCACCAAGATGATCGGTTGTCCCGACACCAATTCAATCACCGCGTGGCTGGTTCGCGCAACCTTGCGCGACGCGTCCGCCGCAGCAAAAACAGCAAGGCCGCAACTCAAATTCACGCGCTATCAGGAGTCGATCCCCTACATGGTGGACAACGGCTTCGTCGACATCGCAGCGACGGCATCGGAGGCGATTGTGAAGCAATGGGTCGCTGCGGGCGGCAAAGTGATCACTACCTCAAGATCGGTGCCGGTCAAGGATGTGATTGTTTCGAATGCACTCGGCAAGGAAGCTGTTGAAGCCGTCAGAAATTATTTCATCGAGCTGGCGAACAATGCCGATGGACAAGCCAAGCTTGATCGCATCGGCTTGAAGCAAGGCTTTGTGGCGTACGATCAGGCGGCGTTTGTTTCGCTGGGGACCTGGTTGGGGCTGTAATTCCACTTCCAGTTCAACGCGATACGTCGTTGCTCCTTCTTGCCGTGCTAACGCACTGTCAGCGCGAATTTGGCAACAGCGGCGCCTAGTCTCTCATTGAACTAGAAATGGAATACGGCGATATCTCGCAGGGCAGCCAACTACAGCAACCGAACCCGCACCGTCTTGCCCTTGATCTTGCCTGCCTGCAGGCGGGCGAGCGCAGCCTTCGCTACGTCGCGGCTCACCGCGACATAGGTCGAAAACGCGGCAATCGAAATCTTGCCCACCTTATCGCCCGCGATGCCGCCCTCGCCTGTCAGCGCACCCAGCACATCGCCCGCGCGAATTTTTTCTTTTCGCTCAATCTGCAACTGAAGTGTTGCCATCGGCGGCACCAGCGGCTCATCACTCGTGGGCTTGAGCGACGCCAAGTCGTGCCATTCCATCGGGCGCCCCTGCTCGTCTTCGATGTTGGTCACACGCAGCATTTCTTTCGGACTGGCCAGGCTCAACGCCCAACCTTCGTGCTCGCCGCGACCGGTGCGACCGATGCGATGAATGTGCAGCTCAGGCTCTTGCGTCACATCCACATTGATCACGGCTTCAAGCTGCGCGATGTCGAGACCACGCGCGGCAACGTCCGTCGCTACCAGCACCGAGCAACTGCGATTGGCAAACTGCACCAGCACCTGATCACGATCACGTTGCTCCAGCTCGCCGTGCAACGCCTGCGCGCTGAAACCGCTCGCCTGCAATAGCGTCACCAGATCCTTGCAGCGCTGTTTTGTATTGCAAAACGCAAGTGTGCTGATCGGGCGATAGTGATTGAGCAGTTTGGTCACTGCGATCAGCCGTTCGCTGTCTTCAATCTCATAAAAACGCTGGCGAATCTTGTCGCTTTCGTGCTGTGCCTGCACTGTGATGCGTTGCGGATTTTTAAGGAATTGCGCGGCGAGTTTGGCGATGCCTTCGGGATAGGTCGCGGAGAACAACAGCGTTTGCCGCTCGGTGGGCACCTTTTTCGCGACATACGCAATATCGTCATAAAAACCCATGTCGAGCATTCGATCTGCCTCGTCGAGCACCAGCGTATTAACCGCGCTCAAATCGAGATTGCCGCGATCCAGCAAATCCATGATCCGCCCCGGCGTGCCCACGGCAATGTGAGCGCCGTGCTGAAGGCTCGTGCGCTGGCCGCGCATCATGACGCCGCCGGCCAGCGTCAAAATTTTGATGTTGTCCTCAGCGCGCGCGAGGCGGCGCAACTCCTGCGTCACCTGCTCGGCCAATTCACGCGTGGGACAAAGCACCAAGGCCTGCACATCGAAGCGCGCAGCGTCAATCTTCGCCAGTAGCGGAATCGCGAACGCAGCCGTTTTACCGCTGCCGGTTTTTGCCTGGGCAATGAGATCTTTGCCGATGAGTGCGACCGGCAGGCTCGCGGCCTGAATCAGCGTCATCGTGTGATAGCCCAAACGATCCAGATTGGCGAGCATCGCGGCGGAGAGTGGAAGCGCGGAAAAGCCAGCTTCGTGGGCGGCAATGGGTGCGTCGTTGGGGGCGCTCTTTTGTGCGCTTTCGGGCGCTTGAATAGTCGATATTTGCTTCATTTATGGGTATGTTAGGGCTACCGGGGTTAACAACAGACGCAACAACATGGAAAATAGAGGATGACAAAAAAATCAATATTCATCGCCCCCGCCCAGTTTGACGACCCCGCAGCCGCGCTCGCGCAAGTCAAACATATCTATGACGCCTCCATCGCGCATTTGCGCGAAGCGCTGCAACGCTTTGTTGCTGGCGAAGAACTAGGCGGCCATGTCCGCGCCTGTTACCCATTCGTTCGCATCCACACTCGCACCGTCGCCCGCGCCGATTCGCGTCTCTCGTACGGCTTCGTACACGGCCCCGGCGTGTATGAGACAACGCTCACCCGCCCCGATCTTTACGATCATTACTACCTCGAACAATTCCGTCTGCTCTTGAAGAATCATGGAACCCTGCTCGAGATCGGCACCAGCTCGCAACCGATCCCCGTGCACTTCTCGTTCGCGGAACACGACCATATCGAGGGCAATCTGACCGCCGCACGTCGGCAGCTCATGCGCGACGTGTTCGACCTGCCCGATCTTGCCGCCATGGACGACGGCATCGCCAACGGTACTTACGAGCCGCCACCCGGAGCGCATCAGCCGTTGTCCTTGTTCACAGCGCCGCGCGTTGACTACTCACTGCATCGGCTTCGTCACTACACCGGC
>JAYWAQ010000616.1:0-9597 GCA_043782305.1 Burkholderiales bacterium | reverse complement strand
TTTAGTCTCCGTTCGCTGACCGCATTTACGACGACAACAAGGAGGAAATCATGAAATCATTTGTTGACTACTTGAGCCAGTATGCCGCGTATCACCGCGACAAACGGAACATTGCGACGCACTTTGTCGGCATTCCGATGATTGTTGCTGCGGTGGTGATTTTGTTGTCGCGTCCGGCGTTCATGCATGCTGACGGCGTGGCGATTTCGCCTGCACTTTTTGCCGTTGCTTTGACCGCCTTGTTCTATCTGAAGCTCGATATTCGTTTCGGTGTTGCGATGACGGTATTCCTGCTCGCGTGCCTGTGGCTCGGGCAATGGTTTGCCGCGCAAAGCACAATGAACTGGCTGGTCGCCGGAATCGGCTTGTTCGTCGTCGGCTGGGTATTCCAGTTTGTCGGCCACTACTACGAAGGCAAAAAGCCTGCGTTTGTCGATGACATCATGGGGCTTGCTATCGGGCCGATCTTCGTCGCCGCAGAGCTCGCTTTCGAGCTGGGCTTGCGCAAGGACGTCGAAGATGCCGTCGTCGCCCGCGTGGGGCCGACGCATGTCCGGCAGATGAAAGCTGCGTAGGTTGTGGTTTGTGGGAGCGGTTCTACCGCGATTCGCCCGAACCGTCTGCCTCGACCGAATCGCGGTGGAACCGCTCCCACAGAAATGACTCACAGAAATACGTTGACCGCCTGATCGATGGATGTAATCACCGCAACACCGCCTGAAGTCGCCCCCGAAGTCGCTGCCGTCGTCGAACACGCGCTCGCCAAGATTTATGGCCAGCCGTTTGGCGAGATGCCGAAGGATCTCTATATCCCGCCGGAAGCGCTGGAGGTGTTTCTCGACGCGTTCGAAGGGCCGCTTGATCTGCTGCTCTATCTCATCCGCAAGCAGAATCTGAACATCCTCGATATCCCGATGGCCGCGCTCACGCGGCAATATCTGGACTATGTTGAGAAGATGAAGTCCTCGCAACGCTTCGAGCTGGCCGCCGAATACCTGTTGATGGCTGCGATGCTGATCGAGATCAAATCGCGCATGTTGTTGCCGCGTCCGCCGGTGACCGCAGAGGAAGAGGCAGATCCACGCGCAGCGCTGGTAAAGCGCCTGCTCGAATACGAGCAAATGAAGCTCGCCGCCGCGGGCCTGGACGACCTGCCACAAGCCGAACGTGACTATGCCATTGTGCAGGTTATCTTCGAAAAACAGACGTCAATGCGTATGCCCGACGTTGAGCCCGACGACCTGCGCCGCGCCTGGGGCTGGATTCTTGCGCGGGCGAAACTCAACAAAACTCACCTCATTTCTCGCGACGCGCTTTCGGTGCGTGCCCGCATGAGTTATCTGCTGAGGAAGCTTAAACCCGGCTTGCATGTAGAATTCGCGCAACTGTTCGAGGAAACGGCGACCGTAGCGATGGTTGTCGTCACCTTCCTCGCGATTCTTGAGTTAGCGCGCGAACGACTGATCTCGGTCGCGCAAACCGAACCCTTTAGCCCCATTTATGTGCAACTCGCCGGTGACGGTGGAGTGATGGTTGCGGCCACCAGCACAAATGCGGCGAATGACGAAGCGGCGTAGCACTTTTTCTCTGCTTTTTCGTTTTTAGGGGCGTTCGCAATGGCGTTATCCATTGCCCACAAACCATAGAGCCCTTCATTGGACGAACTCACCCACGCCAAACGCGTACTGGAAACGGTCTTGCTGGCCAGCCACGAGCCGCTTCCTCTCGACGAAATCGTCAAAGTTTTTGATCCGCCGGTGCCCACCGAAACGGTGCGCCTGTTGCTTGCCGATCTCACCGCTGAATGGAAGGAGCGCGGCAGCATCGAGCTCACGCAAGTCGCCTCCGGCTATCGCTTTCAGACGCGCACCGAGATGCAGATCAACATTGATCGCCTGACGCCGCAAAAGCCGCCGAAATATTCGCGCGCCGTGATGGAGACACTCGCCATCATCGCCTACCGACAGCCTGCCACGCGCGGCGAGGTTGAAGCGATTCGCGGCGTGGCCGTTTCAACCAACATCCTGAAAGCGCTCGAAGATCGTGGCTGGGTCGAAGTGATTGGCCACAAAGACACGCCCGGTCGCCCGGCACTGTACGCCACGACCAAAGAATTTTTGAACGACCTGAGCCTGCGCTCGTTGTCCGAGCTGCCGCCACTGGCCGATCTTGACGCGCATCCTGCGCTTGAGCTGCCGGAAGTCCCACACGAGCCGGTGTATCCGGAGCAGGGGCGTATCGACACCGCGCCTGCTTCGTTGATTGATTCTGACGCCCCAGTTCACAGCCTCATCGCCGCCACCGAGCACTCTGACGATGAGTTGTTCGAAGTCCCGCCTGGAGAGACCATGATTCCCCAAACTTCCCCGACCGTTCACTGAGATGAATGACATGCATGATTCCGACGCTGGCAATTTTGATGATCACGAACCGGGGGATGTGAACGGCAACGTCGATCCAGCGTACGCGAAGAAAAAAAAGCAGGGCGGGCAGGGTGGTCAAGGTGCAAGAGCACCGCGCGCTGATCGACCCGCTGGCAATTCAAACAATGCGAATGGACGACCCGCAAGGCCGCCACGGCAGCAGCGCGCTCCACGCGCCTTCTCCCCGGACGGCGTGCCGCAAGATTCGCAGTCGATTCAAGCCAACGCTGATGGACACGATGGTGATGATCGGCAGCCACTACAAGCCGTGCAAGGCGCTTCAGATGCGCCGAGCGAGGCATCAGTCAGGCAAGCGCGCCCACCTCGTGAGCCACGTCAGCCGCGCGCACCGCGTGAACCCCGCGTTCAGCGTCCTCCGCGAGCCGACGCTGCTGCCGGTGCCGACGACGCAGCATTTACCGAGGGTGCAGCCTTTGTCGCCAACGACAGCGCTCCGGTCGTCGATGGCGATCATCCAGCCAATGTGGGCGCCACGGATTCAGCACCCGCCATGCCAGGCCTCGGCCAAGAACGCAACGAACGCGGCCCACGTCGCAATCGTCGCGGTGGTCGCGGACGCAACGCACGTTCGGGCCCGGATGATCGCAACGGCCCACGCCAACCGCGCACGCCCTACGACCCCAACGCCGCTGTCGCTTCAGGCGAAGCCAACAGCGACGCTGCGTTCTCCGTTGTCGACGGTGAACATTCAACCGCCACGCCACGTATCACCAACTGGGTGCTTGACGATTCCGGCGATGGCTCGGCTGCGTTTGGCCCCAATCCGGGCGCATTTGGCGATCCAAGCCGTCCAATGGATCGCTCGGCGAGACGCAACCGCAATCATCGCGAAAAGCGCGCCCAGAGCGCGCCGCCCGTTCGCATCGGGCAAGGCCCGCGTGATCGAATGATTCAACCCGCAGTGGCAATGTTCGACGACGAAGGCAACGCTGTCGAGCCGACGGAAACTGAAATTGTTTCTGGCGTCAATGATCAGGGCGAACGTGACGGCGAACGCCTGCACAAAGTCCTCGCGCAGCAGGGCCTGGGCTCGCGCCGAAACATGGAAGCGCTGATTGAGCGCGGTGAAGTGGACGTCAACGGCGTCAAAGCGCGCGTCGGCCAGATCGTCAATGAACAGGATCGTGTTCACGTCAACCGCCGCAAGGTCACCGTCAAGCTGGGTGACGACAATCCGCGCATCCTGATCTATCACAAGCAGTCCGGCGAAATCGTCAGTCGTGACGATCCCGAGCAGCGCGACACCGTGTTTGATCGCTTGCCACGGCCCGATCACGGCAAGTGGGTTGCGGTCGGTCGTCTCGACTACAACTCGGAGGGCCTGATGCTGTTCACCACCTATGGTGAACTCGCCAACCGTTTCATGCATCCGCGCTATGAAATTCTGCGAGAGTATTCGGTGCGCACGTTGGGCGAACTGACGCCCGAGCAGGAAGATGCCCTGATGGACGGCATCGACCTTGACGATGGCCCGGCGCGCCTTTTGTCACTGGATCGCATTGATCGTGATAGCGACGCGGCCAATCACTGGTATCGCGTGACGTTGAACGAAGGCCGTAACCGCGAAGTCCGGCGCATGTTTGAGCACATGGGCCTCGTCGTCAGTCGCCTGATTCGTACGACCTACGGTTGTGTGCAAATGCCGTCGTGGCTCAAGCGCGGGCAGTCGAAGTTGCTTGATGAAGCCGAGACGTTTGAGATTCTCGAATCGGTCGGTTTGCGATCCAAGAAAAAACTCGAAAAAGCCGCTCGATTCGGCGGTCGAAATCGTATTCCGCAACAGCCGCTCGGTCCGATGCGCTCGGCGACCGAACACGAAGCCATCTACAACCCGGCACCGGCTGATGCAGGAGCAGGGCAAGGGCGCGGCGGTCGTCGTCAAGGCGGTCGAGGCGGCGCGGGCGCTGGCCAGAACGGACGCGGTGGCCCACGCTTCCGTACGGGTATGGGCGGCGGCGGCACCATGCCTGCACCGTTGCAACAGCAGCAATTCCCGGGCTTCGGCGGTGCAACCGAGATGCAGCCCGTTGGTCGCCGCCAGCGCACACCGGGTAACAAGGTCAAGCGCGGTGTTAACGGTGAGGTCAATGGCAACGTTGCACCGGGTTACCGTGGCAATGGTGGTGGCAATGCGGGCAATGGTGCTAACGCTGGCCGTGGTGGCAACGCAAATGGGCGAGGCGGACGCGGCGGTCGCAATGGCGCGAATCCCGGAAACGGCGGTAACGCGAGCTACCCTCAGGCCGACGGCAACCTCCCTGCCGGTGGCGCTGATGCCAAGCGCGGTCGTCGCCGTCGTGGTCGTGGGCCGGGTGCAGGCGCTGCAGCCCGTACCGAGGGCGGCGCACCGAGTGCACCACCCATGCCAGACTTCGAATAGCCCGATCAGCGCGGGGCACAACCGCGCACCCTGCCCTCGCTGGACGCTCAATTATTAAAACGCGGAAATTGAGTGGTTACGTTTCGCGCTGAGGCCTGGCAGCTTTTCGCTGAAAGTGCATCTTGTTATGGGCTAGAGTCGAATTTTGTGCAAAGTCGACTCTCGCCTATCCTGACCCGCTAGCCCCTATGACAAGGTCGATTCAGCTAAAAGTTGAATCGCTTGCCGGTTGGCTCAGACCACCTTCACCGTGATGTCCGGCAGCTTCTCGATCTTGCCGGTCATGACGTCACCGCGCACCACGGGTCCGACGTTTTCTGGCGTTCCCGAATAAATAATGTCGCCCGCCATCAGCTCGAACGCTTCCGAGAGCTTGCTGATTTGTTCGGCGACATTCCAGATCATCTGCTGCAAATCGGCGCTCTGTTTGACCTTGCCGTTCACGTACAACTCAATCTTGCCGCGTGTGAAATGCCCCGTGTCCTCGACGCGGTGAATCGGGCCAATGGGCGCTGATTTGTCGAAGCTCTTGCCGATCTCCCACGGCTTTTTTTCGTCGCCCATCGCGCGCTGCAAATCGCGTCGCGTCATGTCGAGTCCGACCGCGTAACCGAACACATGCTTCAGCGCATCGGCGGGGGCAATGTTGCGACCTCCGCTGTGCAGGGCGGCGACTAACTCAATTTCGTAGTGATAGTTTTTGGTCAACGGTGGGTATGGGTGATCAACCGTTTTTCCCGGCGGAACGAGTTGAATTGCGTCGGTCGGCTTCTGAAAAAAGAAGGGCGGTTCGCGCGTCGGATCGGAACCCATTTCGCGCGCATGTGCGGCGTAATTGCGACCAATGCAATAGATGCGCCGCACCGGGAACATTTGTGCGCTTCCGACGATGGGAATGGTCGTTGCGACCACGTTGAATGGGGTCGACGAACTGGATGCTGGACCGGGCGTTTGCGCCTGTGCGGCGGCGCTACCCATGCCCGCGATGGCACCGACGGTACCCAATGATTTCAAAATATCGCGACGCGTAGTGCGATTCATGTTGCTCATGTCGATCCTCCTCAAAAAGCTTCGCAAGAATACCCGCAGAAAGAAAAACGGACACCGAAGTGCCCGTTTTTTGTTGAACTTCCGAAAGGATTAGTCCTCGACGAAGGTCTCTTCGCGCTTTTTGCGAATTGCAGGCAGCGCCAGAACCACCAGAAGCAGCCCCGAGAGCACCAACATTGACGCGCTGATCGGACGCTCCAGGAAGACCATCGGATCGCCGCGCGAGAGCAGCATGGCGCGGCGCAGGTTCTCTTCCATCATCGGGCCGAGGATGAAGCCGAGCAGCAAAGGCGCTGCTTCGCATTCAAGCTTCGCGAAGATGTAGCCGATCACTCCGAACGCCGCGATGACCCAAACGTCAAACGTCGTGTTGTTCACGGTGTACACGCCGATGGCGCAGAACACCAGAATCATCGGGTAGAGCAGGCGATACGGAATCTTCAACAGCTGAACCCACATGCCGATCAAGGGCAGATTCAGGATCACCAGCATTGCGTTGCCGACCCACATCGAGGCGATCAGGCCCCAGAACAGCTGCGGGTTAGCCGTAATGACCTGTGGGCCCGGCTGGATGTTGTGAATCGTCATCGCGCCGACCATCAACGCCATCACCGCATTGGGCGGAATGCCAAGCGTCAGGAGGGGGATGAAGGACGTTTGCGCGCCTGCGTTGTTGGCCGACTCAGGGGCCGCGACGCCACGAATATTGCCCTTACCGAACGGTGGGTTGGCATTCGGCCCAGCGATTTTTTTCTCAAGCGTGTATGAGGCAAACGAGGCCAGTACGGCACCGCCGCCAGGCAGAATCCCGAGCAGCGAGCCGAGCAATGTGCCGCGTGTAATCGCACCCCAGGAATCCTTGAAATCCTGCACTGTTGGCATCAAGCTGCCCACTTTTGAGGTGAACACTTCACGGTCTTCGCCTTGCTCCAGATTGGTAAGAATTTCACCAATACCGAAGATTCCCATGGCAACGCCAACGAAGCCGATGCCGTCCGTGAGCTCCGGTACATCAAAGCTGTAGCGGGCAACGCCTGAGTTAACGTCGGTACCGACCAACCCAAGCACAATCCCCAGCACCACCATCGCAATCGCCTTGACGATCGAACCGTGAGCCATTGCAATGGCGGCAAACAAGCCCAAAACCATCAGCGAGAAGTAGTCGGCAGGGCCGAACTTCAACGCGGCTTCCGACAATGGCGGCGCAAAAGCAGCCACCAGCAACGTAGAGAACGAGCCCGCTATGAACGAGCCGATTGCGGCCATGCCTAGCGCTGCACCCGCGCGACCCTGGCGGGCCATCTGATAGCCGTCCAGCGCGGTGACCACAGAAGATGATTCACCGGGCAAGTTAACCAGAATGGCTGTCGTCGAGCCACCGTACTGCGCGCCGTAATAAATGCCGGCAAGCATGATGAGGGCCGATACTGGCGGCAGAGCGTACGTCGTAGGCAGCAGCATCGCGATAGTCGCAACCGGGCCGATACCGGGGAGCACGCCGATCAGGGTGCCGAGCAGGCAGCCAATCAGCGCGTAAAGGATATTGGTGGCCGTGAGCGCAACGCCAAATCCGAGAGATAGATTGCTAAGTAAGTCCATAGTCGTCTAACCGCTCCAGGGAAAGAGTTTCATCTGAAGCTTCAAGCCCCAGATAAACACACCCGCGCAAAAGATGCACATGATGACTGTGATGTAGGCCAGCTCGCGGTAGTTTTTGTCATGCGCGGCGACGCCGGAAATGAACGTCAAGAGCGAGATTGCGATGATCATGCCAAGCGTTGGCAGCGTGATTCCGAACAGCACGACAGCGGCTGTCAGGATGATGACTGGCTTCCATGTCCAGCCGATGCCTTCTGACTGCGCATATTGCGCCTGATTTTTCAGGCCGATGCCGGCAATGATGAAGCCTAGCCCTGCCATGATGAAGCCCAAAATACGCGGGAAAAATCCCGGCCCCATGCGGGCGGCGGTGCCCATTTGATAGTTATATGCGCCTACGACAAAGATCAAACCGATCGCAATAAACATGATTCCGGCCAGCAGGTCTTTATTTTTTAAGAACCCATTCAAGTGACATCTCCTCCTGAGTAGTGACTCTAAGATTATGGTCTATTCGTCTGTCGCTTGTCTGTCTTTTCGTCATTGTTTAGCGACAAAAGGCCGCAAGAAATGAAAAGAAACGAAAAAGCCACCCGAAGGTGGCTTTGCTGCGGCGCAACGAAAAAGTTACGTTCGTGTTTTGCGCAGTTGTTTACTTCACGCCGGCTTTGACACGCAGTTCAGCCAGATGCTTTTCAATGACCTGACCTTGCAGTCGCTGTGACAGTTGTTGCTTCACCTCTTCAAACGAAGGCGCTTTAGCTTCACGCGTGTCTTCGAGTTGAATCACGTGGAACCCAAACGGGCTTTGCACGGGGGTGGCTGTGTACTTGCCTTTTTGCAGCGCGATCATCGCGTCGGCGAACGGTTTGACAAAATTCGAAGGGACCGCCCAGTCGAGATCGCCCCCGTTTTCTTTCGAGCCAGGATCTTTCGAATTCGCCTTGGCGAGTTCTTCAAATTTGGCACCGCCCTGCAACTGCTTGATGATGTTTTCGGCTTCTTCTTTTTTCTCAACGAGAATGTGGCGAGCGCGGTATTCCTTGTCGCCAAGACCCGCTTTGATCGTCTCGTATTCTTTCTTGAGAACGTCATCGGTGACGGGATTGGCCGTCAAATATTCGTTGATGTAGGCGCGAATCAGGATCGAGTCGCTGGCCACCTGCATTTGCGTTTTCATCGTACTGGTGCGATCAAGCCCCTTGGCTTTGGCGGCGCGCATGAACAACTCACGATTGACCAATTCGTCGCGCAGAACGGCGCGCAGTTCCGGCGTGTCTGGCTGGCCTTGGGCCAAGCGCTCCTTCAGGATCAGATCAAGCTGTTCGGACGGAATGGCGACTTCGCCTGCGCCTGCGGGACGTGCTGCGGTAGGTGCGGCAACAGGCTTTTTTGCCGGGGCTGGCGTTTGTGCAAAGGCCGAGCCTGCCAGAGTGGCAGACGCAATCAGCGCCGCAGCGGCAACCGTTGCAAATGAAGAGTATCCAGATTTCATCGTAGTGTGTTCCAGTGATTGAAGATTTAGCTAAGTATTTTGCTAGATTTTTGCTAAGTTTTGATTAGGGGTTCTTCATCAGGCGTCGCCACCGTCAGTGACAGCGCGTGAATCGTGTGCGGCATTAAGTCCGCCACCAGCGCATAAACCGCGCGGTGCCGGGCGACCGTACTGAGCCCTGAAAAAACATTGGACACGATTTTCGCCGATAAGTGCCCGCCGCCGGTGTTTCCTGCGTGTCCGGCGTGCTGCGCTGAGTCGTCGCTGATGGTCAAAACCGTCGGCGACAGTGGGGCGAGACGTTCTTCAAGGGTGGCTATAAGCGCGTTCACTTCGGTGCAACCCCGTTTTCCGGGCCTTCTTTGATGTACTTGGCCAGCAGCGCCACGTTGCCAATCGTGAAGGCGAAGAAGAGGCCCATCGCCCACCAGACTTTGAAATTGACCCAGACGTCCAGGCTGTAATTGGTTGCCACATAGCCATTCAGCGCGGCCATACCGACAAAAAACACGATCCAGGCCCAGGTTAATTTGCTCCAGAGCGCGTCCGGTGCCTGAATCTGCGCCTGTTTGAACACGACCTGAATCCGGTTTTTCTTGAGTACCAGTTTGCCAAACAGGAGGGCCAGG
>JAYWAQ010000615.1:0-3470 GCA_043782305.1 Burkholderiales bacterium | reverse complement strand
CTCACGTCAAGAACAAAAGTCGACGCTATAGGTTTCCGGAATTCATTCAGATAGGCGTCAATCAGACCATCTGCCAAGCCACGGTCTGGCGAGAACGGCAATTCAATCAACGTCGCTGTTGGGAACGTGACAGCCGATGCGGCATTGGCGTTGACCGGACGGCGCAGCGTCGCACGCGCAAGCCACGTTTGCGCTTCATCGCCCTTCAGATAGTCGACCACCTTCTGGTACTCCGCGCGCTTCGCATCCGAGAGCAGCATGAACGGGTAATCGGCCGTCGCAATCCCTTCGCGCGGATAGAAAAGTTTCAGCGGCTCCTTCAATTTTCCCGATTGATTCATCGACAAGAGCCAGCTCTCGTAATTGATGAAAGCGTTGACGTAAATGCCCTGCTGCTCGATGAATTTCTCGGCAAGGTAGGTCGAGTTATCGCCCACCAGTTTGTAGCCACGCAGAAAATCAGCCACGGCTTTGCGATCAATATCCGCAGCAGTCAGCGCTTCTGCTTTCTGCGTCGAAGCAGCGACTACGCCGACGAGCGCCATGTAGCCCTGATTGGACGTCGCCGGATTTGACAGCGCGTATTTCAGCTTGCCCGACTTCGCCGCCTCAGTCACTGTCTTCCACGTCACCTTGCTGGCATCAGCCCACGCCGGGCCCAGACGTGCAATGTCCGACTCGCTCACGCCCACCACAATCGGCGACAGCATGATTTTTTCCTGCAACTTCACGCGCGCCTGTCCCTGCGGATCGGAGAGCAAATACTTTGCATTAGCGAACCATGCGGCGTCGGCGGTTGTCTTGCCAGTCAGCACCTGCTCGGTGCTCTCCATCGTGCCGCCGAACGTGAATTTAAGCGTCACACCGGTGGCCTTTTTGACCATCTCCTCAAGCGGCTGAGCGTCGCGTAAATCGCTGGTCGCCAGCACCGACAAGGTAGCCTGAGTGGAAATCGGCGCAACATCAGCGGCGACTACTTTCGGCGCTGGCGGCTTGGAATCTTTGCCACAACCCCCAAGCGCCAGAGCGACGACAAAAAGCGACGCGTGAGCCCAGTTCAGTTTCATTGCGACATCTCCCGTGTGACCACATCAATCATCGTGGACATCGTTTCATAAGACGGTGGGTCAATCAGATTGCCGAGCTTTTCGTCCACATTGAGTTTTGCGCCCTGCGCTTTTTGCAGGAAGTTCGCGCTATCGGCGATGCGAAAACCGTATTCAACCCCGATGTTCTGTATTTCGGCGTTAGTCGACAGCAACTCACCCAACCGCTTCGACCGCTCATTCATCGCAACGTAAACCACCTTATTGGCAATCGTCGGTTGCGGATAAAGCAGCGCCATATCCTTCGGCAGAGGCTTGGTGAGCGCAAACGCGAGCATCTGGTTTTCGTAGATGAACGCTAGCGGCGTCTTGCCAATACCGATGGAAATGTAGTCATCAAAATTGCCATTGACATAGTTTTCCTGATAGCCCTGACGCTTGAAAAGATCGGTCGCAATCTTCGCCACTTTCTCGGCTGTGGCGCGGTCGGTTGGCAGTTCGTTGCCATTGAGCGCGTACGCCGCCAGCGCCAGATACATCGCGCCAGAATTGCTTTTGCGTACATCAGTCGTCGACACCAGCACCGACTTATTGACGTCGTACGCTTGACTACCCTTCAAGTCCTTCCAGCGCGTCTTCGCCTGCATCAGGGCGACGAGCTTCGCCAGATCGACCGAGTACACGCCCGGCTGCAACGACTTGGCGAGTCCGTTTGTCTGGAATATTTCTGCGATGGGCTGCCAGGACGCAATCACCATTGGCGTGAAAAATACAGTGTATTGCGTTGCTGTCTGATTAGCGCGTTTGGCTGCATCAAGAATCTGATTCGCCGCAACGATGCCCGACGGAAACATGAAATCCGGGCCGCCTGTCGCAGCCACGCGCTGCGCCATGTCGCGCGAGCCGATGCGCGTGACATTGAGCCTGAATCCGTTATCGGCCAGCCATTTGGTAACGCGGACGTCCTTGAAGAAAGGTTCAACGTCCAGCGCGATTACGCCTGTCAGTTCGACGGTCTGCGCTGTGCGCAGACCCGGCAGACTCAGCGTGGGTGACTGGCCATTGGCCAGCTGTTCGTTCTGCGTTGACTTGAGCGCCCAGAATACCGAGCCGCCCAAAAGCGCGAGCAGAGCGACCGTGATGAGCGTCTTTACCGTACGATTCATGCTTGTGTGGTGGGTGGCGCGCCTGAAGATAACAACGGATTATGTCCCCAATGTGCGTCAAGCTCTGACGATTTTCAAGCCCGTAGAAACACCCGTTATTCGTCGCACCAACCCGCATTTGGCGCGTTATTCCGGCAACCTTCAGCGCATAATTTGCGCGATTCCGAAACCGATTTCATGACCGGGAGATTTCATGTCCGACGCCGAACCATCCAAACCGATCACCGCGCCCGTCGCCAACGGCTTTCAGCTGACGCCCCCCGAGGTCATCACGCCCGTCGTGCCTGAAGCTTCGAAATCAGCCGTTCCGCTAGCCGAGGCCACCAAAACGGCCGTCGATGAGCAGGTCGCGAAGTACGTTGATGCGCTACTCAAGGAAGACGTGGAAAGCGCCGCTTTCAAAGGTAAGCTCGACAGCGCATTTGCATTGGGCCGCGAGGAAATCTCCATCGCCTCGTCGCTGATGCAGGGCCGGTTCATGCAGCAAAACTTTGTTGGCGTGGAGTCAAGCCCCGCGTACAAAGCCATCGGCGACATCCGCGCGCAACTCGATGACTTGAATCCGGGCAAACAGGGCGATTTATTTCAACCGAACAAAATCCTCGGTGTGATTCCATGGGGTAACAAGCTCCAGAACTACTTTCGCAAGTATCAAAGCGCTGGCGCACAGTTGCAGACCAGCATGCAGCAGCTCTACGCAGCCAGAGACGATATGCAGCGTGATGTCGTGGAGATCGAGAGCACGCGTGGCAAGCTCTGGGACGCGATGCAAAAGCTCGCGGCGGGGATTCATTTTTCAGAGAAACTCGATGGACAGCTCGCTGATCGGGTGACCGCACTGAAAGCCACTGACCCGCGCCGCGCCCACGCACTTGAGCAGGAAGTGCTCTTCTACGTTCGCCAGAATTTGCAGGACATGCTCACGCAACAGTCCGTGTGCATCAACGGCTATCTCGCGCTCGATGTGCTCAAGAAAACCGGACGCGAAATGATCAACGGTTGCAGCCGCGTGGCTACCACCGGCATGAGCGCACTCGCAGTTGCGCAGACGGTCGCACGCGCGACGGGCAATCAGTTGCAGGTGATGGAAATGCTGCAAGGCGTGAACAGCACCATCGAAGGCCTGATCGCCGAAACGGGAAAACAGCTCAACACACACGTCGAGAAGACCACCGAGTTCTCTCAGAACCCGGGCCTCGGCATGGACAAGCTCAAGGAAATGTTCGATCAGACGTTCAAGGCGATGGACGCGATGGAC
>JAYWAQ010000614.1:0-3471 GCA_043782305.1 Burkholderiales bacterium | reverse complement strand
ACCGGGAACCAGTGACAGGTCAAGCGGATACAGGTATACCTGAGCGCCAACCCGGTGCTCGATGCGTTCAAGTGTCAGTTGCATGCGTGTTCTGCTGAAGCCGTGTTCACGTTTTCGTCCCAGTGCGTTTGACACCATTGGTTAACTACGAGGGTTGCTCTTTCGTCGAAATGCAGCCCCAATTTGCTTCGCCGCCAGAGCACGTCGTTAGCGGTTCTGGCCCATTCGTGTTTGTACAGGAAGTTAAGCTCTGCGACAAACAATCCGGGCGCTATTTCATCGCCCAAATCGCCGTTGCCGAGTAGCACATCAATACGCGAACCATACGCGCGACATAGGCGAAATAATAAGAGAGGCGGCAAGCTCGGATACCGGGCTACAACGGCATTGACGAAGCGATCAAAGTCTTGGTCAGGTCGTTGCGCGGTGCCAATCCAATCGCTTAAATCACCACCCGGTAGTGCGGCATTTTTTGTCCACGCGCGAGCGGAGATGTTCAGCGGCGTGACGAGCAAATCTGCAGCCTCTTCGGCGAGCTTCCTGAAGGTAGTGATCTTGCCGCCCCAGACGTTAAGCAGCGGTGCTTGCGTGGTGTCGAGTTCGAGCAAATAGTCACGAGTCACAGCCGACGGATTGTCGGAGGCGTCATCAAGTAAGGGTCGCACGCCGCAGTAACTCCACACCACATCAGCCGCAGTAATGGCACGTTCAAAATAACAATTCGCTTGCTGGCAGAGATAATCGATTTCACTGGCATCGACGCGTGCTTTGCCAATAGTGCCTTGATATTCGACATCGGTAGTGCCTATAAGCGTGAAATCACGTTCATACGGAATGGCAAAAATGATCCGCTTGTCTGTGTTCTGAAAAATGTAGGCGTGGTCGTGATCAAACATTTTCCGCACGACGATATGACTGCCTTTGACTAATCGCAGCGACTTTGGCTGCGGTGTGTGCGCATGATCAGAAAGAAATTGTGCGGCCCACGGACCGGCTGCATTGACCAGCGCGCGGGCGGTCACCGCATGTTTTTTTCCTGTGCTGCTTGCCAACTGTGCCAGCCACGATTTCGAATCGCGGCGCGCGGCAACACACGTGGCCCGAGTAAGCACAGTTGCTCCGCGCGCGTGCGCATCCACCGCATTGAGCACCACCAGCCGAGCGTCATCCACCCAACCATCAGAATAGATAAACGCCTTGCTGAGACTTTTTTTGAGTGGCCCACCTACGACATGATCCTGTAAGTTCACCGTCTGCGAACCGGCCAGCCATTCCCTCTGCGACAGGTTGTCATACAAAAACAAACCCGCGCGAATCATCCACACCGGGCGGGCACCTTTTGCTGCCGCATCATGCGGCAGCACAAAGCGCAGTGGCCACATGATGTGCGGCGCGCTTTTGAGCAATACCTCGCGCTCTGCGAGCGCTTTACGCACCAACGAAAATTCGTAATGCTCAAGGTAGCGCAGACCGCCATGAATGAGTTTTGTTGATGAGGACGACGTGTGCTCTGCGAGATCATCGCGCTCGCACAGCAAAACGGATACACCGCGCCCCGCCAAATCGCGCGCAATGCCCGTGCCGTTAATGCCGCCGCCGACCACCAACACATCGACTGCGTGTGAGCAAGTCGAATCGCAACTCGCGTCCGATGCCCCCGCTGCAGAACGAACTGTGGACGGCGACACACGGTTGAGCGTGTCATCGCCTTGACGTGCGCTCCCGGGGCTCACGCTCGCACCTGTCGACGGTGAATAACGAACAAACTCACTCCTCGAATATTTTCGTTTTTGTACTAATTTGTTCGTTTTAATTAAATACGAACGCAAAAGCAATGGGAAAACAGATTTTTGTTTTTCGTTTGGTAAATATTGTGCTTCAATGCGATCAAACGAACCATTGCCTTTTTTATGACGCCCAACCCGCGCCAATCCTTGTTGATCGATGAAGTTCACAGCCGCGGCACCGTGACCGTGGAGGCTTTAGCGGAGCAATTCGGCGTGACGCTGCAAACGGTGCGGCGTGACGTAAAGCTGCTCTCTGATGCGGGTATGCTCGCGCGCTTTCATGGCGGCGTGCGCGTTCCTGCGTCCACCATTGAAAATATTGCGTATCGACAACGGCAAGAGCTCAATGATGTCTGCAAGCAGCGCATTGCTAAGCAGGTCGCCGCCGCCGTTCCCAACAATTGTTCGCTCATCATTAATATCGGCACCACGATGGAGGCGGTTGCGCGCGAGCTGCTGCAGCACCGCGGGCTGCGGGTCGTGACAAACAATTTGAATGTTGCTGCAATCCTGTCGGACAACCCCGATTGTGAGGTGATTGTGGCGGGTGGCGTGGTGCGGCCGCGTGATCGCGGCATCATCGGCGAAGTGACCGTTGAGTTCATTCGTCAATTCAAAGTGGATATCGGCCTGATCGGAATTTCAGCGATTGAAGCCGATGGCACTTTGCGCGATTTCGACTACCGCGAAGTCAACGTTGCTAAAGCAATCATCGAACACTCACGCGAGGTTTGGCTTGCGGCTGATCACAGCAAATTCAATCGGCCAGCGATGGTCGAACTCGCGCGATTGCATCAGGTGGATCGCTTGTTTACCGACGCAATGCCGCCGTCGCCGTTCCCCGCATTGATGGCAGAAGCAGGAGTTGGACTAACGATTGCCCCGTGACACCTGTTGGCGACGGCGCGGCAGGCAATTTCGGCGAGTTTCAGACGAGGTCGAACGAACTTCGCTTCGGTTAGTCTTCAGCGCCGCGTCATTGGCATCGACTGTAACACCCACGAATACAAAAACTTGCGGCGAGGAAAACTATAAACCGAGCATCGATGCCAAAGCTGCGACACGTTTCAAAGCTTCGGATGTGGTCGTCACTTGCAGCGCACGCGGCTTGGTAAAGCAATGTGAATCGTTCGCGACGTAAACCGCGCACTCACGTTGAAGCCCGCGCATCGGCGACCGCATCCGCCACACTCCAGAAGAACTTATCCCGAAATGTATCTGGCGCAAGCTTGAGCAGCACTTCGCGCACAGGATTCTTGGTGCGAGCCAGCAATAATCTGACATCGTGACGCCCCAGTATGACGGCAAGATCGAGCGTGCACTCCGCTGCGGTACTGTCAATATCCATGCTCTCCTCCAGACTCAGCACGAGGTATCGGACGTCTGTGCGAGCCGTAATCCGAGTCTTGATATCGGCCAACACGCCTTCGACGCTCGCAAAGAACAAGGGCTCTTCGGGTCGTAAGACCAGCACGCCGGGATGGACACGGGCATCCGCATGGTTTTCCCGATCTACAAAGTTGCGCGTATCGCCGAGCTCGCCGAGCTCCTTTACGACGGGCCGACTAAACGTTCGAATGGCAGATGCCACCGAAAGGGCTACGGCAATCAGCATGCCGTGCAGCACGCCGAAGCAGAATACCGCCAGCACCGCGATTGATGCTAGATACTGATCCCGGCTAAG
>JAYWAQ010000613.1:0-3479 GCA_043782305.1 Burkholderiales bacterium | reverse complement strand
CACGGCTTTTTGACGCTGTCATTGGTGCCTTTTCTGAAAGGCGAATGTATCGAATTTACTGGCGTAAAAATGGGTGTGAATTACGGGACGAACCGCGTGCGATTTATGGCACCGGTGAAGGTGAACTCACGGATTCGCGGGCGCTTCAAACTAGCCTCTGTTGAGCAGATCAAAGGCGGCGTTCAGATGGTGTGGGAATGCACGCTGGAGTTAGAAGGGCTGGAGAAACCGGCGTGTATCGCTGAATTAGTCTCGCGGGCTTATAGCTAGTGCCGTCGGTACCTGTGCGCTGATCTGAGCCAAGTCGTCAGCAGTCAGCCATCGCCACGTGCCCTCCACCAAATCTGTGTCCAGTTTCAACCCGCCAATCTGCGCGCGATGCAGCGCTTCCACGCGATTGCCGACTGCGGCAAGCATGCGTTTGACCTGATGATATTTGCCCTCCGTCAGTGTCAGATGAATTTGCGTTTCGCTCACGCGCTCGCAAGCGACCGCAGCCACCGCTTCAGGATCATCATTCAGCACCACGCCCGTTAGCAGCGCGCTGATCGCAGCGTCATCCAGCGAGTGCCTCGTCGTCACGACGTACATTTTTGGCACGTGATGCTTGGGAGAAGCCATACGATGAATGAATTGCCCGTCATCGGACAGCAGCAACAAACCGGTTGTATCCTGATCAAGGCGACCAACGGCCTGTACACCATTGACCGACGATTTTGTGGGTCGCGTGGTGAGCGGCGCGGGCAACAGCGAATAAACGCTCGGCCAATGCTTCGGCGCTTGTGAACACTCGTAACCCGCCGGTTTGTTGAGCATCAAATACGCGCGATCGACGAAAGGCCACTGTTCACCATCAACGCTAAATTGCAAATCGGTCGTCGCGAGATCTGCGTCCGCTTTACGCGCGATTTCACCGTGAACAGCTACCGCGCCGCGCGCGATCAATTCGGTGCATTCGCGGCGCGTGCCGAAGCCTTGGGAAAAAAGTACCTGCTGAAGTTTCAAGCGAACACTCGGTCATGAGGATTCCCGACATTCTGCCTATTCAACTCACCGCCACGCGTCATCGCGGTGCAATACCAAGTAGAGTGACTAGTGCAGTGCCTGTGACGTCACTGACATGTAGCCCGTCAACGGGTCGTACTCGCGCAAAAGCGCTTCTGTTGTCTGGGCCGCTGACATTGGACGCATAAGGTAATAGCCCTGCACTTCGTCGCAGCCCACTGCGCGCAAATACTTCAGTTGCGCCGCCGTCTCCACGCCTTCAGCAACCGTGCGTTTGCCCAGTCGTTGACAGAGATCAAGCGTGCTTTCGATGATCATGCGCGACGCTTCATCGCCCGGCAATCCCTGGACAAATGCCTTGTCAATTTTGACAATGGAGATCGGCAAATCGTGCAGGTAGCGCAGCGATGAATAACCCGCTCCAAAGTCGTCGAGCAGGATATTGACGCCCATTTGCTGCAATTTTTTCAGATTGGAATTGACCAGCGCGTTGCCGTCAATCAGCACCGTCTCGGTGAGTTCCAGCTCGATCAGGCGATGATCAACATCAAACTCGCGCAGCGTATTCATCAAGTGCTCGACGTAATCTTCACGCTCCAGCGTGTAGGCGGAAACGTTGAGTGCGATAGGCACGCGAATACCCTCGCGAGCGAGCGAACCCATCCACGCCGCCACTTTGCGCAGCATCAGCGAATCAATGTCGCTGATCAACATCGAGCGCTCAGCAATCGCAATGAGGACCTGATTGTCGTGGCCCTTAAGCGCGGGCGACTTCCAGCGCACAAATGCTTCAAAGCCACTGACACGTCCGGTAAGCGCGTCGACACGCGGCTGGAAAAACGGTTCGATCTGATGCTGATCCAGCGCATCGCGAATGGCATCTTCGAGCGACTCCTTAGACATCGCCGACAGCAAGAACTCCGACTTGAAACGCACCGCAGCGCTCAATGCCTTTGCGTTAATAGCCTCGCCAATCGCAAGCGGCGCAAACCGTATCAGCTCATCCGAGCTGGCGGCATCTTCAGGGAATAACGCGTAACCGATCCGCGTCTTCAACCGCAGTGACGCGCCGCCGTGGACAAACGGCTCATCGTCGGCATAAATCAGTTGCTCAGCCACATGCGCCATATGGCGCGTTTCCGTGTCAATCACAACCGCGAAATCCGCTCCACCGAGATGAAAAAGTTCACTGAACGGAGGGCTCGTTTCTTCAAATCGTCGCGCAGCAAACTGCACAAGCAATGCCCCTACGTCGAAGCCAAACGCCTCGTTCGCATGCTTGACTTTGGTGACATGACACAGGAAGAGTCCAATCGAATGACCCGGCGCAAACGGTTCTGCCGCGCATAGCGCACGCACGCGCTCGCTCAGCGCGAGGCGATTGGGCAGCTTAGTTTCAGCGCTGGTGTAGGCAAGCGATTGCAGCTCTTTGGCCTGACGCGCGATGTCCATGGCCCGCTGCGCAAGCTCGGCGTATAGCGTGCGATTACGTGCCTCATGCTGCTGCTCACGACCGCTGAGCGCCTCAAGAAAGTCGTTCACCTTCTGCTCAAAGCCAAACGTTTCATGCGAGCCCAGTGCCGGCATGCGGTATTCATAGTTGCCGCTCACCGTGACCTGTTGGCTTAGTTGCTCAATGGCCTCCGATGGCGCCCGCAATGCGAAACGAACCCGATTGACGATGCGTGTCACCAGCCATGCCAGCACGAAAAACGAGAACACCGCGCTCATCAAGAGGAGCCCCACAACGCTCGCGAAGCCGGTGTTGTCTAGGCTCAATTCCAGTCGCCCGAGCGGCTGACCATTCACCATCAGCGGTGCCGATTGTGTCGCCACCGATACCCCTCGCGGCAACAGGGTACGCAGCCATCCGGACGGTGGCGCGGCGTCAAGCGGTGCACGTGCCTCAGCCACATGCATCGAAGTTTCACTGTAAACGGTCGCCGCCGAAAGCGCATGGGTCTCCAGCAGTTGATCAAGGCTGCGCTGGAGCCCGGCGCTATCCCCTTTGGCAACAGCGCCACCCACTTGGGGTGCCAGTTGCACAAGCACCTTATCCAGCCGCTGATACGTCTCGCGCCGATCAACGAAAAAGAGCAGCGCTGCTTCGACCACAAACACGACGGTCATGAACACGCCGAACCACATGATGGTCGACGCAAGCCAGCCCGTTATCGGACTCCCGCGCACGGGTGTTGGCCCGTGCCCGTCAAGCCAGCGGCCCATGTGGGTTCCGGGAACACTAGCCGCGCTACGCATAATTGCACCATGCGGGCTCGATACATTGCGCCATCGGCTGGTTGATATTGCCCGCATTGCCCCGTATGCGCGCTTGAGCGCTCGGGGTTTCCTGCGGGATCGATGAACATTTAGCCTGCTTAAACACTTTACAACCCTCGTCTATATATTGATATCGCGTCCGGTATGGTTTGACAATAACATATGTCAAATGCATAAGGAAGCGAAAACAGATA
>JAYWAQ010000612.1:0-9643 GCA_043782305.1 Burkholderiales bacterium | reverse complement strand
TTCGAAAGTCAGCTTCTTTGCTGCAAGGGCCGTGTGCGCGTTAGCCAGGCGGTCGTCAGCAACGTGAGCAGTGAAATCAGCAAAAGTGTTGCAGACATCAAGCCCGCCGAATACAAGTCGAAGCTCTGCACTTTGTCATAGATAGAGATCGCAATCGTTTTAGTCTCACCGGGAATACTGCCGCCAACCATCAGAACCACACCGAATTCGCCCAGCGTATGCGCTGCCGTCATGATCAAACCTGACAATATTCCGCGCCATGCCAACGGCAATTCAACGTGCCACAACGTGCGCCAGCGCGATAGGCCGCACGTTCGCGCCGCGTCGAACAAGTCCTGCGGAATCGCCTCGAACGCGCGTTGGATCGGCATCATCGCGAACGGAATATTGAAGATCAGACTCGCCAGCAGCAGCCCCGAGAACGAGAACGCCAACGTTTGTCCCGTCCACTGCTGATAGAGACTTCCGAGCGGTGAAGCGCCGCCCATCGACACCAGCAGGTAATAGCCGAGCACTGTGGGCGGTAGCACGAGCGGAAGGGCCAGAGCGGCTTCCACAAGCGACTTGAGGCGATGCGTCGTCGTCGCGAGCCAGCGCCCGATCGCGATGATTATCGGTATCAAAATCAGAGCCGTTGCCAGTGACAGATAAGCCGATAGCCGCAGCGCGCTCCAATCCATGTGCCTGCCTTTGATCTACCGGGCCGACTCTGTGGGCAACACAAAGCCGTAGCGCGTCAACACTTCGCGAGCTGCCACGGTTTGCAAGTATGCGTAGAACTCGCGAGCGGCAGCCCCCGCTTTTTTTGTGAGCACCACGCGTTGGCGCAGCGGTGCGTGCATCGAATCGGGAATCAACACGAAGTTGCCCGCATTTGCAAAGGCCGGCGCAAGGGCCAGCGAGTAAGCAAAGATTCCGCCCTCGGTTGAACCAGAAACTGCGAACTGCGCGGCCTGAGAAACGTTTTCTCCAAGCACCAGCTTTGGCTCAATCTGAGCCCAGAGGTTCGCCCGCTTAAGCGCTTCCATAGCGGCGCGACCATAGGGCGCGTGGTCAGGATTGGCGATGGCAAATTTCTTCAGACGTCCGTCGGTCAATGCGCGTTGCAAATCGGCCATCTGGTCGTCCGCTTTCAACGCGGAGTTTTTCGGTGCAAAAAGTACGATGCGCCCCAATGCGTAAAGCGCGCCACGATCCACCGTCAAATTTTTATCCGCTAGCTTGAAGACGAAATCCTCGTCAGCCGACATGAAGATTTCAAACGGCGCGTCCTGAGCAATCTGTTGGTAGAAATTCCCCGATGAGCCGTAGGTGATGCGAACGGATTTTCCGGTCTGCTTCTGGAATGTCGCAGCGATTTCGTCAAGCGCGAATTTAATGTCGGATGCGGCGGCAATCGTTGGGCCGGTTTGGGCGTTGACCCATGCCGAGGCCAGCACCAGACCGATCAATGCACACCAGCGCGCCAGAGCATTTGCACGGCCGATCATGGGCAACCTATCGATATATTCTCAAAAACATATCGCAAAGTATAGCGGCAGAACTATTCGCGGAGCATTAACCGGATGCGCTCTACATCTTTGGCTATTGCCCTGGCGGCTCGCTGCTGCATGGCGCGGTATCGCTTCAGCGCTTCACGCCCCAGCTCAGAGAGCTCCGCACCGCCTCCGCTCGGCCCGCCCTTAACGCTGATGACGAGCGGCGTCTTGAAATGCTCGTTCATGATCGACACCAGATCCCAGCAACGCTTGTAGGACATACCAAGCTCACGCGCCGCAGCGGAGATTGACCCGGTCGCTTCAATAGCGGCGAGCAAATCGGCCTTGCCCGGCCCCATCGCAATCACCGATCCGGAATACACGCGCAGGCGCAGTTGGCGCTGGCTACCCGCTGCGGCGTCGGCGGTCGCGGGTCGCGCGACAGTTGATTTACGGGCGGAAGGCAAGGTTCAGTTTTCGTGAAGCGAACAAATTGATCGGATAAATATAGTCTTCATCAAGAATTTTGAACACTACGTGCAGCCTCGCCCAGAACAAGTAATAATCGATCAAAGGCCATAGAGCCAAAATCGAAAAAGGATGGATATGTCTGGTACGCCGGCAACAATCAACAAGCATTTCGATGTCTGGCCCAAACGCCTGCCGAAGGATGTGTGTACGCCCGACACGACGCTGTGGGCGAACATGGACATCACCGTCAGGCGTTATCCGGATCGACCGGCGTTTGTTTTTTGTGATCGGGTGTTGACGTTTCGCGAGTTAAACACGCGGGTTGAAGCGCTGGCAGGATGGTTGCAGAAAGTTGCGAATGTCGCGAAAGGTGATCGCGTCGCGCTCTGCATGCAGAACTCACCTCAATTTGTGATCGGTTATTACGCCATTCTGCGCGCCGACGCAGTGGTGGTTCCGGTCAATCCGATGAACAAAGCGGCTGAGCTCACGCACTACATTACCGACCCGGCCGCGCGCGTGGCGATTGTTGGCAGCGACCTTGCTGCGCTGTGGATGGCGGCCAACGATGAAGTGGCTGCAGGCGCGCCCGACGAAGGCCTGCATCATCTTTTGGTCACCCGCTACTGCGATGAAATGACGGAGGGTCGCTTGCCCGACAGCGGCGTTCCAGACGTCTGGCGCGGCTGGCTTGATCTGCCGGTCGATCTGCCTGCCTACGGATCGCACTGGCGCGACGCAATGGCCACCTCGCATCAAGCCGACGCACCGACAGCAGGGCCGGATGATCTCGCCGTTTTGCCCTACACGTCGGGCACGACGGGCCTTCCCAAGGGCTGTATGCACACGCACCGCACGATCATGCACAACGTAGTTTCGGGCGCACTGTGGGGTGACGGCTCGACGGAGTCGGTGAGCCTTGCGGTGGTGCCGATGTTCCACATCACAGGCATGCTCTACGGTCTGCACTTGCCGATTTATCTGGGTTCCTGCGCGGTCATCATGCCGCGCTGGGATCGTGATCTGGCGGGGCGGCTGATCTCACAGTATCGCGTCAACAGCTGGACGATGGTGCCGACCATGATCATCGATCTGCTCGGCAGCCCGAATGTGGCCAACTACGATCTCACGAGTCTGGTCTACATCGGTGGTGGCGGTGCCGCGATGCCGCAAGCCGTCGCGGAGAACCTCTGGCAGAAATTCGGTCTGCGCTTTGTCGAAGGCTATGGCCTCACCGAGACCGCCGCACCGTCACATTCCAACCCGCCGGACAACCCGAAGCAGCAATGCCTGGGCGTGCCCTACATCGGCGTCGACTCGCGCGTGGTCAACCCGGACACGCTTGCGCCTTGCGACATCGGGGAGTCCGGCGAAATCCTGATCCACGGCCCACAAGTCTTCAAAGGCTACTGGCAAAACCGTGCCGCGACCGAGGCTGCATTCGTCGAAATTGATGGCAAATCCTTCTTCCGCTCAGGCGACATGGGTCGCGTCGATGAGGACGGTTATTTCTTCATGACGGATCGGCTCAAACGCATGATCAACGCGAGCGGATTCAAAGTCTGGCCAGCCGAGGTCGAAGCCCTCTTCTTCCGTCACCCTGCGGTGCAGGAAGCCTGCATCATCTCCACCAAAGACGCCTATCGCGGAGAATCGGTCAAGGCCGTGATTGTGCTGCGCGCCAACGCCAAAGACACCACCGAAAAAGAAATCGTCGACTGGGCCCACGCAAACATGGCCGCATACAAAGCGCCACGCGTGGTCGAGTTCGTCGATGCGCTGCCGAAAAGTGGTTCGGGGAAAGTGATGTGGCGGACGCTGCAGGAGCGTGAAGCGGAGAAATAGCTCTGGTCAGCTTTTGTGCTGAACGCCGGATTAATAGGGGAACGCGGCGAATTATTGACTTAGTCGACTTTACTACTTTTTTGCTTGCACCCCCAATGCGGCGGTCATTTCAGCAAAAAGCCATACAAGTAAGCAACGTGATCTTTAGCTCTTGGACGACATATAAATACGGCCATCCAACGCGCAGTTCTACCCCGAGCGATTGAAGGCCGCTAACGTCGCCGTGCACTGCTCCGCGCCGCCCGTTTCACCGTACGCTCCATAGATTCAGCGCCGTCTTTCATTGACTGTGTTGCCGACTCGCTCATTTTGTTGAACGAGGCGTAAGCGTCACGCTGCATCTCCATCGTTTTGATCGACATTTCGAGCCCGGACAGCGAGAGCTTCATCCATGCTTCGACGGCGCGCAAATCTTTAATGCGACGATCAATTTCGACGGGGTCAATCGCCTTCATAAACTGCTGTGGATCGAAGGCAGCCCCACCGCCCGCAGCCCCTGCTCCTGGCATTCCCATCATCCCGGCAAACGGGTTCAGCGCGGCTGGGTTTGACATCATTTTTTGCATCGATTCGGCCCATGCTGCCCAGGGTTCGTTTGCGGCTTGACTCATGATGTCTCCTATTGATGACGATGTGGGCGCGTGCCACGCTGCTAGACTGTTCGCGAAGTCTACTCGTGAATTGTCTTGAAAGGGTTAGGGTCGCAAGCAGTGGGGAAAATCATATTCTGGATCGTCGTATTTTTTCTGGTGCTGCTGGCATTGCGACTCGTTTCTGTCCATAAAACCCGCAATGAACAGCGTGATCGTGACGACGAAAATAGCGATAAACCGGGTGATCCGAAAAGAAAGCGCGACGACAAACCGGCGACCGATGCGATGGTCAGGTGCGAACGCTGCGGCGTTTTCACTCCGAAGGCCAACGCTGTCATGAAACGTGGAGGCTGGACCTGTGGCGACGAGCGCTGCGCGCAAAAGCGCTAGGCTCCAGTCGGACGCACTAGCACCGTCGGTGTTCGGAGCGACGACACTCCGCCTGCTGCGGCTGTTGTCGCTGTATCGCTGCGTTGCCGCCATCGCGCTCGCCATTGCGACCGCTGGCACCAGCCTGCATGCGGTAAGCTATTCGGCGGCCGCAGCGTACGCGATCTGGTCGCTGCTGAGCCTCTTGACGCTGCCTCGATTCAAGGGCGGTGTATCCGGACTTTTGCTAGTCCAGCTTGCGATCGATCTCGTCTTCACTGTCGTTATCTACTTTGATTCGCAAAGCCCGGTCGCGACTTACGCGACTTATCTTTATCCCATTCTCGCGGCGCATGGCTGGTTCCTGCGTGATCGCATCGCTTTCGGGCATGCGGCGATTGCCAGCATTACGCTGTTAGTCGCTGAGCTTGCGGTGCGGTCGGCCAGCGTGCAGGCGCTGACGCAAGCAGCACTGGTGGGGGCGGGCTATTTTTTGCTGACCGCGATTGGCATTCTGCTGGGTCGCAGTGCCGAAGAAACCGAACAGAAAGTGCAACTGCGAACCGCCGATATCCGGCGTCTGGCGCATATCAATCAGGTGGTCATCAGTGAGCTAAACGACGGCGTGCTGGTGATCGGAGCGCTGGGGCAAGTGGTGATGGCCAATCCCCAGGCCACGCGCTGGCTCGGCAGTGACGAAGCCATGATGCGATCAGATTTGCAGTTGAGTGACCTGTCGGCTGATTTGCATGCCCGCTGGATGTCGTATTTTCTGCATAACTCGACGATTGACGGCTCCCCGATTCGCACCGCCGACGGTGCGCGGCTGCTCACACCGCGCATGATGCCGGTTGATCTGGAGCAACGCGCCGGAACGCTGATTTTTCTGGAAGACGTCGAGGCGGCGGAGGCGCAAGCACAGCAAATCAAGCTGGCCGCGCTGGGTCGATTGTCGGCGAGTATTGCCCATGAAATCCGCAATCCGCTCTCAGCGATCAAGCAGGCCGCGCAACTGATCGGCGAGGAAGTCAGCGACAATCCCGGCGCGCGCGCGCTCGCCACCATGATCGACAAAAATGTGGATCGCATTGACCGCATCGTACGTGATGTATCGCTTCTCGGTCGCCGTGATCGCGGGACACCGGGCGCAGTGCAGTTGCATGAGGCGGTGATCGAACTGGTCGACGAGTTGTGCCAGACGCTGCCTGCGCCACGCGCTGCATTTCGCCTCGCTCTGCCGGAAGATGCCACTATTTACGTTGACCGCAGCCACCTGGATGAAATGCTCGTCAATTTGATGTCAAATGCGTGGCGACATTCGCAAAAATTATCCGACAGCGTGACCGTACTGGCGAGCATCAATGATGAAATGCAGCGGGTGATCATCAATGTGGTTGATGATGGTGCGGGCGTTGCACCCGAGGCTGCTGATCGCATTTTTGAGCCGTTTTTCAGCGGCAGCGGCAGCACGGGTTTGGGCCTTTATCTTGTCCGCGAACTCGCGCTTGCCAACGGTGGCAGCGTGCGACTTGGATCCTCACAAAAAGGCGCGCGATTTGTGCTTGAATTGCCGCTGATGCCAGATCAAGGGTTACGAAACAATGGCTAAGAAACTTGAAGCGACGCCTCGCGTTCTGGTGGTTGACGATGAACCGGATCTTTTGACGCTGATGCAGCTCACGCTGACCAAGCTCGGGCTCGAAGTGATCACCGCTGATTCTCGACAAAGCGCCATCGCGGCGCTGGATAGACAGAGCTATTCGTTATGCCTCACCGATATGAATTTGGGTGATGGCACTGGACTTGATGTGTTAGCCGCCATCGCCGAGCGCGGGCTTGATTTGCCGTGCGCGGTGATTACTGCGTTCGGCAATGCTGACAACGCAGTGGCGGCGTTGAAAGCGGGTGCGTTTGACTATCTGGCCAAACCGGTTTCGCTCGATCAGCTACGCACGCTGGTCAAGTCCGCGATCAAGGTTCCGGAGCGCCGCCCCGCACCGCCCGCGAGCTCATCGCAATCAACCTTGGCGCCCAGCAGCAGCGCGCCCGCGCTCGTTGGCGAATCGCATGCGATTGTGGTTTTGCGCAGCCTGCTCGCCAAGCTCGCCAACACTAATACCGCCACCCATGTGCACGGCGAATCCGGCACTGGCAAGGAATTGGCCGCACGCATTTTGCACAGCAACGGGCCACGCGCAGCCGGGCCTTTCGTCGCCGTCAACTGCGGTGCGATCCCCGAAAATCTGATGGAGAGCGAGTTTTTCGGCTACCGCAAAGGCGCATTTACGGGCGCGGAAACTGACCGCGACGGCTTCTTTCAGGCAGCGACTGGCGGCACGTTGTTTCTCGATGAAGTGGCCGACTTGCCGCTGTCGCTTCAAGTGAAATTGCTGCGTGCGATTCAGGAGAAACGCGTGCGCAAAGTCGGCAATACGGCAGAGGACGCGATTGATGTTCGCATCGTCAGCGCCACGCACAAAAACTTGACCGCACTCGTGCAGTCTGGCCTCTTCCGTCAGGATCTGTTTTATCGCCTCAACGTGTTGCAAGTTGAGATGCCTGCGTTGCGCGAAATCGCGTCCGACATTCCGGTGATCGCCTCACGAACGCTGGCCCGCATTACCGGAAGTTCCGGCGCGATGCTGTCGCCCGGCGCATCCAGCGCGCTGATGCGCTACAGCTTTCCGGGCAACGTGCGTGAGCTTGAGAACGTGCTCGAGCGCGCCGTGGCGCTCGCTGAAAATCCCGACATGATTGAGGCCTCAGATTTGCGGCTAACGGTGGACGATCATCCCGTCACGCAGGCCGCGGCATCGGGCGTCGGCGCCGATGCCGGGACGCTCGCGGGCCGAACGCCGCTACAGGATTTTCTCGATAGAAGTGAACGAGAAACGCTGGAACTAGCCCTTGCGCAAACACGCGGCAATCGTACACAGGCCGCGAAGCTTTTGGGCATCACTTTTCGCTCGATGCGCTATCGGCTAGAGCGACTCGGCATGGAACCGGATGACCTCTGAACCCTCGGCCTGGACGGAAGGGTGGTGGAACGGCGCGACACGGAGCGCCAGTCCGAATTTTGATACTCGCCCTGTTGAAACCGATGTGAAACTGGTGGTACTGCACCACATCAGCCTTCCCGCCGGACAATTTGAGGGCGATGCCGTTCGTGACTTTTTTGAGAATCGGCTGGACGTGGTGCGTTACCCGATGCTCTCCGAGTTGGCGGACGTTCATGTGTCGGCGCACTTTTTCTTGCGGCGGACGGGTGAAGTGCTGCAATTCGTGAGTTGTGATGATCGCGCGTGGCATGCGGGCGTTTCCGCTTGGCGCGGACGGGGTGGATGCAATGATTTTTCAATCGGGATTGAGATTGAAGGCGACGCAGTAGCTCCGTTTGCTGATCCGCAGTATGCGTCGCTAGACGTGCTACTGGTTGCGATCAAACAAAACTACCCGATCAAGGCGGTGACGACGCATAGCGAAATAGCGCCGGGCCGGAAAATTGATCCGGGCCCGACTTTTGACTGGTCACGGTTAGGCGCGCGCTGGCACGCCTAACCGCTCATCATTCGCCGGTTACGCCAGCTTCAACGTAACGTCAATATTGCCGCGCGTTGCATTGGAGTATGGACACACGATGTGTGCCTTGTCGATAAGCCCTTGTGCCACGGCGCGATCAACACCCGGAATTTCAACCGTCAACGTCACTTCGATGCCGAAGCCGGTCGGGATCTGACCGATGCCGACATTGCCAGTGATTTTGGTGTCGGCAGGCAGCGCAACTTTCGCAGTACCAGCCACATATTTCAGCGCGCCGAGGAAGCAGGCGCTGTAACCCGCTGCGAACAACTGCTCGGGGTTGGTGCCGGGCAGGCCGTTGCCGCCGAGCTCTTTCGGCGTGGTGAGTTTGACATCGAGTATGCCGTCAGACGAACGTGATGTGCCTTCACGGCCACCTGTGGAGGTGGCTTCGGCGCGGTAGAGAACTTTTTCGATGGACATGGTGATTTCCTATGCTTTAGGTTGGGAGGGAAGATTCGCCACTGCGGAGTGCGCAGAGGCAAGTTGAGTGCGCAAGTCTTTCAACTCACGCGTCAGGGATTCGAGTTGCGGCAATTGGCAGCCCGTGAGCTGCAGCACACACATCGGAATAGGTTCGGCGCGAACGCGTAATTTGGCGCCGGCTGCGGTCAGGGAGATTTCGACCTGACGTTGGTCGACGGCGCTGCGCTCACGCTCAATCAATCCCAGCGTTTGCAGACGTTTGGCGAGCGGTGTTAGTGTGCCGGAATCGAGACCCAGCCGCTCACCTAGTTCGCCCACGCGTTGCGAGCCATGCTGCCAGAGCGCGAGCATGACGAGGTACTGCGGGTAGGTGAGACCCAAATCCGCCAGTATCGGTTTGTACGCCTTGGTCATCGCGAGCGAAGCCGAGTACAGCGCAAAGCAGAGCTGGCGGTCAAGGTCTAACAGTGAACTTGGTGAGCTGGGGTTGTCCATTTTGAATAATTATATTGTACACAATTAAATTGTTAACAATATTTATTGGATACGCTGCCAGACGCAATGGCCGCGACGCCTGCATACAATGCGACCCCATGCAGTTCCTTCTTGAATACGCGCCGATCATTCTTTTTTTCGTCGCTTACAAACTTAAAGACATCTATTTCGCCACCGGTGTGGCCATCGCGGCCTCCGTGATTGCCATCGCGTGGGCGTGGTTTGGCACAAAGCGCGTGAGCACGATGCAGTGGCTGTCGCTCGCCATCATCGTGATCTTTGGCGGCGCAACGCTGTTGCTGCACGACGAAACTTTCATCAAATGGAAGCCCTCAGCCCTTTACGGCGCGCTTGCGCTGGCGCTCTTGTTCGGCAAACTGGTGCTCA
>JAYWAQ010000611.1:0-9671 GCA_043782305.1 Burkholderiales bacterium | reverse complement strand
AGGATGTGCGCCAGGTCATCAAAGTGCGTCGAATCGACGAGCTTTTTCACCAGCGGATGATCGGCATTCACTTCGAGAATCGGCTTGGTCTCGGGCGCGTCCTGACCGGCCTGCTTGAGCATCCGCGCCAGCTGGGTGGACATGCCATGATCCTGCACCACGAGACATGCGGCGGAGTCGACCAGACGCGTCGTAACGCGCACGTCTTCTGCCTTGTCTTTCAAAGTGGTCTTGAGTTTTTCGAGCGTTGGCTTGAACGATTCAGCCGCCTCTTCTGCTGCCTTTTTCTCGGCGTCGTCCTGCAGCTTGCCCAGATCAACCGCGCCCTTCGCAACAGACTGCAACGGCGTGCCGTCGAACTCGTGCAAATAGCCTAGCGCCCACTCATCAACGCGATCGGTCATGAGCAACACTTCGATACCCTTTTTCTTGAAAACTTCCAGCTGCGGGCTGTTTTTAGCGGCGGCGATGGTGTCGGCGGTGATGTAGTAAATCGCCTCCTGACCTTCTTTCATCCGGGCTTTGTAATCGGCAAAACTGACGCTGACCGTGTCGGTCGTTGACGACGCGAAACGCAACAATTTCGAAATCTTTTCGCGATTCGCAAAGTCCTCGCCCAAACCTTCTTTGAGCACCGCACCAAACTCACCGTAGAACGCGTCGTACTTCGCCTTTTCGGCGTCATCACCACTGGTCGCGAGGTCTTCCAGAACCGTCAGCACGCGGCGTGTGTTTCCCTCGCGAATCGATTTGACGTCGCGGCTCTCCTGCAGCAATTCGCGCGAAACGTTGAGCGGCAGATCAGCAGAATCCACCACGCCCTTGACGAAGCGAAGATACATCGGCATCAGCGCCTCGGCGTCGTCCATGATGAACACTCGTTTGACGTAGAGCTTGATGCCAGCCTTCTTGTCGCGGTTCCACAGATCCTGCGGCGCTTTCGACGGGATGTAGAGCAGCTGCGTGTATTCGGTCGAGCCCTCAACGCGGTTGTGGCTCCAGGCGAGTGGCGCTTCCTGATCGAACGCAATTTGTTTGTAGAACTCGGTGTACTGCTCGGGCGTGATGTCCTTTTTCGGGCGCGACCAGAGTGCGCTGGCCTTGTTGACGGTTTCCCACTCACCAGTGGCGACCATGCCGCCGTCTTTGCCGTCTTCACCGTCTTTCCACTCTTCTTTGCCCATGAGGATTGGCAGCGAAATGTGGTCCGAGTATTTGTTGATGATGGACTTGACGCGCCAGCCGTGGGCATAGTCCATCGCGTCGTCGCGCAGGTGCAGGATCACGCTGGTGCCGCGTGCAGCGCGATCAATAGTTTCGACCTCAAACTCGCCGGTGCCCGCGCTCACCCAGCGCACGCCCGCATCGGCCGCCGCGCCCGCTTTGCGCGACTCCACGGTGATCTTGTCGGCCACCATGAAGCCTGAATAGAAGCCCACTCCAAACTGCCCGATCAGCGAGCCCTGCTCCTTGGCGTCCGCCTTTTGCGAGGCTTCAAGCTTGCTCACGAAATCCCGCGTGCCGCTTTTGGCGATGGTGCCCAGATTGTCAATCGCTTCCTGCTCGGTCAAGCCGATTCCGTTGTCCGTGATGGTCAGCGTTTTTGCGTCTTTGTCGAACGAAACTCGAACCTCAAGATTCGGCGTGTCTTCCCACAGCGCGCCATTGGCTAGCGCTTCGAAACGCAGCTTGTCGCAAGCGTCTGAAGCGTTGGAAATCAGCTCACGCAGGAAGATTTCTTTGTTCGAATAGAGCGAATGGGTGACGAGGTGCAGCAGTTGTGCGACTTCGGCTTGAAAAGATAAGGTTTGCTTGCTCATGATGTTTTGGTCTGCCGGCACAATGGCCGCGCATGTGTTGTGGTTTCTCCATGGACATGAGGGCGCTACGGGGTGTTTCAAGTCCCCCACCGAGCCATTCTGGCACCACAAATTAGTGCTTACTCGGGTGCAGCTTCGTGGGCGAGTCGCCGGCTATTCCGGTCGCTCAAAAGCATGAACAAACCGGCACCTACGAGCAAAGCGATACCGCCCCAGGCGAGTCCGTTCGGGATTTCCCCCCACACGACGAAGCCGATGGCGAGCGCAACCAGCAGCCCCATGTAGCGAAACGGCGCAACCAGCGAAATCTCGCCGGATCGCATCGCGCGGATGAGTAAAAAGTAGCCTGCACTGAGAAAAACTGACGCCGCCGCAAGCAGGCCGAGATGCGCCAGATTCAGGGTCTTCCAGCCCTGTACGATCGATAGCAATCCGGCCAGTACGGTCACTGAAACGGCCGTGCCTACGGTTATGAGGATCGACGGCATCTCGACATGAATCTTCCGTGTGTATAAGTCGCGACCGGCGTGCAGCAGGGTGCCGAACAAACAAAGCAACGCGTAGCCGTTGAAGCCATCAGCCTTCGGTTGCACGATGAGCAGCACCCCCACAAAGCCAAGCCCGATCACGAACCAGCGCCCGCGCCCAATACGTTCGCCCATCCACAGCACCGCGAGCAAAGCGATGAACAGCGGCGTAGCCATGTTGATCGCGGTTGCGTTTGCCAGCGGCAGGTGGAAAAGTGCAGTCAGAAAAACCAGCGTCGCTGCCGCGTCAAGCGCGGACCGGATCAGCACCGGTCGATGCAGAATTTCCCGCGCCCGAGACCTGGGGCCTACCAGAAGCCCCATCGAAGCGCAGATTAGTAGCAGGAAAACGGTCGCAAACAGCCCGCGTATGAATATCAACTGTGCGCCAGCCAGCGACTCGCTCGCATACTTCACGAGCGCATCATTCACGACGAATGAGGCCATCGCGCCTGTCATGGCAATCATGCCGCGGCGGTTAGCCGCGGCGCCCGCAGAATGAATCACGACTTCTTGTTACTTTCGCGCAGCGCGTCCAGCTTTTCCTTGATCTTCGCCTCCATCCCGCGATCCACGGGCTCGTAGAAACGCTGCGCTTTCATGTCATCCGGAAAGTAGGTTTCGCCTGCTGCGAAGCCACCCTCCTCGTTGTGCGCATAGCGATAGCCGTCGCCGTAGCCGAGGTTTTTCATGAGCTTGGTTGGCGCGTTTCTGAGGCGCAGTGGTACGGGGCGAGTGCCGCTTTCGGCTGCGGCCTTACGGGCGGCTTTGTAGGCGGTGTAGACGGCGTTGCTCTTGGCGGCAACAGCCAGAAAAACACACGCCTCGGCGAGTGCAAGCTCTCCCTCTGGCGAGCCCAGTCGCTCAAAAGCGCCAACGGCGGACAGCGTAATTTCGAGCGCGCGGGGATCCGCCAAACCAATGTCCTCTGAGGCCATACGCACCATGCGACGGCCCAGATACAGCGGGTCAGCGCCGCCCTCGAGAATCCGGCAAAACCAGTACAGCGACGCATCAGGATCGGAGCCGCGTACGCTTTTGTGCAGCGCGCTGATAAGGTCGTAGAACTGCTCACCGCCCTTGTCGAAGCGGGCCCTGGCGCGGGTAATGGAGCCTTTGACCACTTCCAGCGTGACATGAGCCAGCTTGCTTGCGCGTACGGTCGCGTCCAGCTGCTCGATGGAATTCAGGAATCTGCGCCCGTCGCCATCCGCGTAATCAATCAACAGCTGCTTCGCATCGTCATCGAGCGCGTACTCCGCGCCGAGCGCGGCCAATGCGCGCGCAAGCATCACAGCCAGCGCCTCGGCATCCAGCGGCTCCAGCACGTAAACCTGCGCCCGCGACAGCAGCGCCGAATTCACCTCAAATGAGGGGTTTTCGGTAGTTGCACCGATGAAGGTGAACAGCCCCGATTCCACATGCGGCAGAAACGCGTCCTGCTGGCTCTTGTTGAAACGGTGCACCTCGTCGACAAACATGATGGTGCGGCGACCGAATTGATCGCGCGTGAGCTGCGCGCGATCAATGGCCTCGCGAATGTCCTTCACGCCCGCCATCACCGCAGACAGTCCGATCATTTCTGCGTCGAACGCCTCGGCCAGCAAGCGCGCCAGTGTGGTCTTGCCAACCCCCGGTGGGCCCCAGAAGATCATCGAATGTGGCACGCCCGCCTTGATCGCGTTCGCCAATGGCTTGCCCTCGCCCAGCATGTGGCGCTGGCCGACGATTTCCGCGATGGTTTTGGGCCGCAGGCGCTCGGCTAAAGGCGCGTTGGATTTGTCAGAGACGAGGGACTGCATGGCGCAATCGTAACAACTGCCTCCGGCAAGGCGTCAGATACCGTTAGCCCGCTGCTTTCTCACGAATGAATTGATCGACTCGATCTACGACTTTGCCATCGCCGCGCAGCAAGCGGGTGAATTTCGCGATGATCGATGTGTGATCGATTCCGGGCAAGAGCTCGAACTCAACTTTTGCACCCGCTGCCCGCAGCTCACGCGTCAGGTTGATAGAGTTTTTTGGGTAGACACGGGTGTCGGCATCGCCGTGCAGCAGAAGGACGGGCGGAATTGACGCTGCTTCCGCCGGTTTTACGTAGGAGATCGGCTGCGTCATCGCGAGATTTTTTTCGGTTGAGAACAGCGCGATCACGTTCGGCTCCGTCAGCGGCAAAAAATCGTACGGACCTGCCAGACCGATGAGACCCCTGATCGACGTGGCAGGAACGTTCCGGTTAACGAGATAGCTGCGGTCAAGCGCGAGCATGGCGGCCATGTGGGCGCCAGCGGAGTGTCCCATGAGGAATAGGCGCGAGCGATCACCGCCGAAGCGATCAATGTTGGCCGCTGTCCACGCCACGGCGGCTGCGCCATCACCAAGGAAGTCGGGGTACATCACCTCTGGAAACACGCGATAGTCGGGAATCACGACGACGTAGCCACGCTGCGTCAATGCGTCGGCAACAAACAGGTAGTCGTCGCGCGAACCTTCCTGCCACGCGCCGCCGTAAAAAAAGATCACGACTGGTCGAGACTGAGTCGTTTCGCCGCCGACTGCGGGCTGGTAGACGTCGAGTAGCTGACGCGAATTGTTGCCAGGAAGATAAGAAACATTCGCTGTTTTCGTCAAACCCGACGTGGGCGTCAGTGCGTTGACCAGCCTGGCTGGCGAGCAAGCGGCCAGAGCGCCTGCCACCGCAATAAGCAAGGCGGACAGGGCAAGAGTTCGTTTTTTGATGGACATAGTTTTTCAGATGACGACACGTTCATTCCAGTATCACTACGAGCGTATCGGAAATCTGGTTTGCCGATTCGCAGAACCGCCCTCACACGGTCAACGCGCCATCCTGCGGGCGTTCTGGCCGGATGCGTTGCCGTGCCGTCACGGCTCCGTAAAATCATGAGATGGCCTCAGCTCCGTTCGTCCACCTCCGCATGCACAGCGAGTATTCCATTGTGGACTCGACGCTGCGTATTGGCGACGCGGTGGCGTTGGCGGCGAAAGACGATCAGGCGGCGCTGGCGATCACCGATCTCAATAATTTGTTTGGTTTCGTCAAGTTTTACAAAGCGGCGCGTGCGAAGGGCATCAAGCCGATCTGCGGAATCGATGCGTGGATCGAGTCGGTCGAAGCGAGCCACGAACCGATGAGAGTGCTGCTGCTGGCCGAATCGCACGCCGGTTATCTCAAACTGTGCAATTGGCTGACTCGCGCATTTCGGGAAAATCAGCAACGCGGTCGAGCACTTCTGAAGCGTGATTGGTTATCCGATCCAGCGGAAACCGAAGGTGTGTTTTGCCTGTCGGGTGGCTGGCATGGCGACACTGGCATCGCGCTGAAACACGGTCAACATGCGGTGGCCGAGCGCGCCGCGAAGTTTTGGGCGAACGCCTTCCCCGGTCGCTTCGCGATGGAGATTCATCGCGCCGGGTTCGAAAACGAGCATCATTTCGTCGAAAGCAGCGTTGCGCTGGCGGCTCAATTGCAGATTCCGGTCGTCGCGACGCACCCGATGCAGTTCGCGACGAGCAATGACTACAAAGCGCACGAGGCGCGGGTATGCATCGCCGAGGGCTATACGTTGGGCGATTCACGTCGACCTAAAGTGTTCACTGAAAAGCAGCGGTTTGTGACGCAGGCCGAGATGGCCGAGAAGTTTGCCGACTACCCGCAGGCCATCGCCAACACAGTGCTGGTTGCGAAACGTTGCAATCTCGAACTGACGCTCGGCAAAAACTATTTGCCTGAGTTCCCGATCCCGGACGGCGTGACAATTGAGTCGCATTTAACGAGCGAGGTGCTCACCGGGCTTGAGCGTCGACTTATCGTGCTTTATCCCGATGTCCCGCAGCGCGACGCCGAGCGACCGCGCTACGTCGCGCGCTGCGAATTCGAGATCGGCGTGATCTTGAAGATGGGCTTTCCGGGCTACTTCCTGATCGTCGCAGATTTCATTGGGTGGGCAAAGAACAACGGCGTGCCTGTGGGGCCAGGGCGTGGTTCGGGTGCGGGCTCATTGGTCGCCTATTCGCTCGGTATCACCGATCTTGATCCGCTGAAATACAACCTGCTGTTCGAGCGTTTCCTGAATCCAGAACGCGTATCGATGCCCGACTTCGATATCGATTTCTGTCAGGATGGGCGTGATCGCGTAATCGACTACGTGCGGCAGAAATACGGCAGCGAGAGCGTCGGCCAGATCGCTACATTCGGTACGATGGCGGCGAAGGCAGCCGTACGCGATTGCGGTCGCGTGCTTGACATGCCGTACACGTTCGTCGACGGCGTGGCAAAGTTGATTCCGTTCATGCCCGGCAAATGGATCACGCTGACCAAGCCTGAAGGTAAGCCGGACGCCAACACAATCGTGGCGCGTGACGCCGAGCCGCTGCTGGTTGAACGGGAAAAAAACGAAGAAGACGTGGCGTCTTTACTGGAGCTCGCCGAGCAGGTTGAAGGCCTGCCACGCAACGTCGGCATGCACGCCGGTGGTGTGCTCATCGCGCCGGGCAAATTGACTGACTTCTGCCCGATGTATTCGCAGGAGGAAGGCTCGCCGATGGTGAGCCAGTTCGACAAGGATGACGTCGAAGCCGTGGGCCTTGTGAAGTTCGACTTTCTGGGTCTGACGACGCTGACGATCCTCGACTGGACGGTGCGTTTCTGCAAGCGACTTGATCCGACCTTTGAGATTGATCTGCAAACACTGCCCCTGGATGATCAGTCGGTTTATCAGCTGTTTCGCGAAGCCAACACCGTCGCAATCTTCCAGTTTGAATCGTCAGGAATGAAGGATTTGCTGGTCAAGTCGAAGCCTTCGCGGCTGGAAGATCTGACGGCGCTGAATGCTTTGTACCGTCCAGGCCCGATGGATCTGATTCCGGATTACATCTCGCGGCGCAATGGCACGCAGCAGGCCGAGTATTACGATGAGCGCCTGAAGCCGATGCTGGAGGAAACCTTCGGCATCATGGTGTATCAGGAACAGGTGATGCAGGCCGCGCAGATCATCGGTGCGTACTCGCTCGGCGGGGCGGATTTGCTGCGTCGCGCGATGGGCAAAAAGAAGCCCGAAGAGATGGCCACGCATCGCGTCATCTTCAACAAAGGCGCAACCGGCAACGGGCTGACCGAACAGCAAAGCAAAGTGCTGTTCGACGATATGGAGAAGTTCGCGGGCTACGGCTTTAACAAGTCGCACTCGGCTGCATACGCGCTCTTGGCCTATCAAACCGCCTACTTCAAGCGCCATCACGCCGCGGCCTTCATGGCCGCCAACATGAGCGCCGTGATGAACGACACCGACAAGGTGCGTCAGCTGCTCGAAGACTCGCGCTCGATCTGTGGCCTCAAGTTTGAGCCGCCGGACGTGAACCTCGGCGAGTACCGATTTGTGCCGACGGATCGGCGCACGATTCGCTACGGACTGGGTGCGGTGAAGGGCACTGGCGAAGGTGCGGTGATCGAGATTCTTCGCGCACGAACGGAGGGTGGACCCTTCAAGGATTTGTTCGATTTTTGTCGCCGCGTGAATACGCAGACGGTGAATCGGCGCACTGTTGAGGCACTGATCAAGGGTGGCGCGTTCGATCTGTTGCATGCCAATCGCGCCAGCGCTTTTGCGAGTGTGGCCGCTGCGCTGTCCGAGGCGGAACGGGCACAGGCGAACATTTCGCAGAACAATTTGTTTGGCGACGAGCCGAGCGTCAATCATGTGCCGCTGCTGGATGCGCGGCCGTGGGAACTACTGGAATCGCTTGCCTTCGAGAAGACCGCGCTTGGGCTTTATCTCAGCGGTCATCCCTACGACGCGTATCGCAAACATCTGCAACCGGTGACGACTATGGCATTGGCGCGTGTTGAGCCGTCCGACAGCAAGCAGCGACTCGCGGGGATCGTCAACGCAGTGCGTGTGATCAATTCACGCAACGGTCGTATTTGTTTTCTTGCGCTGGACGATCGCACCAGCATCTGCGAAATCATGATTCCGGCGGCCGTGTTTGAAGTGCATCGACACTGGCTCAAAGAGGATATTCCCGTCGTCATCGAAGCAAAGGTCACCAACAACCGCGACGGCGGAACGCGTGTGATTGCCGATTCGATTTACGACATTGAGAAAGCGCGCGAGCATTACGGGCGACGGATGGTTGTGACGCTCAATGGCGTTAGCGCGGAGAACGAAGCGTCCGCGCTGCTTGCGACGCTAAAGGCCTATCCGGGCTCCATGCCCGTGTACATTCGCGTGGCGAAAAAAGGCTACGGCGGGGACATCGCGCTGGGCGACGCGTGGCGTGTGCGGCCGCATTCGGATTTGCTGGCGAAGCTCAAGGCTGAACTGGAGTTTTAGCCGTCCACCCGAGTCGCACGCGGACAGGCCGCGCTCGCCGACTCCCGCCATTTGCGACGCCAGTCGTCCAACGCTCCGGCACTCCAAAAGCCTAGCGTTTGCAACGTCTGTGTTCGCGGGTCAAAGCAGAAATATAGTGTTGGGTTCGGTGGCGCGTCGCTGCGCGAGGTGATTTTTCTCACCACACTTTCCTGAACGAGTCGGTGCCACTCGTCCACCTGTGGGGGTGTGAAGACGACCAATTGACCGAGCGTATCGACCGGCGGCGGTGTCAATCCCGCCAGCTTGGGCAACGCACCCTGCGCATTGCGGGCAAACGGAATATGCCCCAGATGATCCGGTAACAAAACCAAACCGTAATCCTCTGCTGACATCGTCATCGCCGTGCGTCTTATCGCAGCCTCCGCGCCTTTCATGTCATTGGCAACACGTTGCCATTCGTCGGTCACGCGATCTTGCCAAAGTGCCATGCCAGCCAGCAATGTGACAAGCGCGACAGGCGCTACTCGTGATGAAGAGCTGGCAGCGCTGGCAACGATCAAAGCGAAGCCGATCGTCGCGAGGTAATACAAGCGATATCCGTCGCCATCACCGGGGGGAGCCGGAAAATAGGCGGCCACAGCTATTACAACCGAGACTATAAAGAGCACACCGGCTAGCACGCCGGATCGCTGCCCGTAGATCCATGCGATGGCGAGCGTAGTCACTGAACTTAGTCCCACGATCCCGCTTGCGACGGGTGCCAGCGACATCAGGCCGATTGGAAATTGAAGGTCATCCCAGACATGCGCGCACAGTTGTGCCAGACCAAGTTGCGGGCCAGAGGCGTAGACACTCAGCGACGAGGCGGGAAAAAGATTCGCACGCAACCAAAGGTATGCAATCGCCAGCAGGATATGCGCAACGATCAGCGATCCGTGCCGACTGAGCATCGAGCGCCACACTGCGTTCAGAGGCGTCGTGTTGACGCCAGT
>JAYWAQ010000610.1:0-3500 GCA_043782305.1 Burkholderiales bacterium | reverse complement strand
TTCAACTGGCTGCCGCGAAAGTTGTCATCGCTGACGAACACCAGGGTGCGGTTGCCGTTCGGTAATCGCGGCCCGAAGGTCATGCCTTCGGTGTTGTCTAGTTTCTTCAATTTCAGGCTGTCGAAATTGATGAGCAAGCGCTTTGCGGCAGGCGTGTAATTGCCTTCGTGAAGTACTGGCACATTGAGCACATCGCTGCCATCCCGTGTGTCGATCAGGTACACGCGCAGCGAATTGCCCGGCCCCGGCGAATAGCTGCGCTCCAGCACGAGCATGCGGAATTGGTCGAGCATCAAAATCTCAGGGACGCCGTTGTCGGCTTCGCCCCTCGCGGTGGGCTTGAACGGAATCGCATCAGGAATGTAGGCAATCTGGCGAATCGCATTGCCAGAGTTGGCGTGATAGAGCGTAATCCGCAACGGGCCGCCCGCCTTGTCGACCGTAGGCTCCAGCCCGTCTTCATAGCGCGCCGACTCCATTGACACCCAGAACGCCTTTCCGTCGGGCGTCAGTGTCATGCCTTCAAACGTCAGGTTGTCGCGCGGGCCGCTGTCACCCGCTTGCATGCGAAACATCGGTAGCGTCGGCATTTCGCGGATGAAAGTACCATCGAGCTTGATCTCGCGAACGGATGGATCGATGCCTAACTTTTTATCACCCTCACTTGTCCAAAAGAGCGTGTCCGTGTCAGCCCGGTAGCGAATGGATTCCGGGTCTGGAATGTCCTTTGCGCCCGTTTGTTTGTTGCCAAATACGCTACCGTCGGGCCGCTTGAGCGTCACGACCGACGTGACTTGTGGCACCTTGATTTGGGTGTCGGTGATCGCGATTTTTGCCGTGTAGAAGCGCGCAGGACTGAAGTCCGAGCGGTCATCCGAAAGCAGGTAATACTGATCGCGCGCCTCGTCGTAGTCAATGCCGGAAATGCCGCCAAACGTCGTGCCGTCGACCACCATCCGATGCGGCACCACAGCCTCTCCGATGAAACGCAGCGAGATGCCAGTGGCGTTGGGTACCTCCGTGTTGGAAGTCGGAGTGTTTGCGCAACCCGCTAAAAACAGGGCGCACAGAGCAGGAACGAAAAATTGACGCATTACGTTCGGCACAGCATTGCGAATAAATTCAATTGTGACATTTTGGCAGCCTACTTAGGGGCTTTGGCATCACGCAGCCGCTCGCGCCACCACGTCAGCGCGCGCCCGCGATTGCCGCTTTTCCACGCGATTACGACGCCGCCTGGTGTCTTGGTGTCGGCCACGCGCTTGCTGATGAGCGTCGCGTCGTGCAGGCAGGGACGCGCAAACCAGTTCGCGAGATAGCCGCTGCCGAGGCCGGCGACCTGCGCATCGATCTTCGCCTGCATCGACGGCACCACCAGCATGTCCTGTCCCGACAGCAAACCGCTCGTGCGCAGCGGCAGGTGGCGCGCGCTGTCGCCGAGCACGATGGCGCGGTGCGCCTTGAGTTGCTCGTCGCCGAGCGGCTCTGGCGCATCCGCCAGTGGATGTTTTGGTGCCACACAATATGAAAACGGCACGTTAAACAGCGGCTGTGTGCTAATGCCCAAACCCGACGGCGGATCGCTGGTCGCGCCGATGACGAGATCGGCGCGACCGTCCAGCAAGGCTTCCCACGACCCGACGAGTGTCTCCTCATTGATGCGCAATTTTGCTGAACAAGCGTCGGCAAAATAGGCGTCAACGTGCGGCTGCAACCAGCTCCACGGCAGGATTGCGTCGAGTACGATGGAGAGTTCCAGCTCCCAGCCTTTGGCCGTCTGCGCGATCTGCGATTGCAATTGATCGGCCTGTTGCAAGAGCGCCCGACCTTGTTCCAGCAGCACCCTGCCGCTGGCCGTGAGTTCAGCGCGATAACCCGACCGGTCAAAGATCAGCGTGTCGAGATCGTCTTCCAGTTTGCGCACCGCGTAGGTGATGGCGGACGGCACGCGACCCAGTTCCTCTGCCGCGCGGCCAAAGCTGCCGTGGCGCGAAATGGCGTCGAGAATTTCCAGCGATTCGAGCGTGATTTTCAACATGTTCGGTATTTTTGAACAAGTGCGTCAATTCTGCAAGCTTATGTGCGCCCTTGTTGATCGCCATAATTTGTTCTGTCCCCAACGCGAATAACGCAAAGCGAAAAGAAAACATCATGTTGACACTCAGAAAATCCGAAGATCGCGGCCGCGCCGACCATGGTTGGCTACAGAGCCGCTTCAGCTTCTCGTTTGCTGAATATCAGGACGATAAGCACGTTCATTTCGGGCCGCTGCGCGTGATCAATGACGACTACATCGCGCCGGGGCAAGGCTTCGGCACGCATGGTCACAAAGACATGGAGATCGTGACCTACGTGCTCGAAGGCGCGGTGGCGCACAAGGACTCGCTCGGTAACGCGGGCAATATTGTGCCGGGCGAAGTCCAGCGCATGAGCGCGGGAACGGGCATTCGCCACAGCGAGTTCAATCCGAACGCGGATCAACGCACGCATCTCCTGCAAATCTGGATCATTCCGGATCGCACCGGAAGCCCCGCTTCGTACGAGCAGAAGTTCTACGATGCAGCCGACAAGCGCGGCAAACTGCGCCTCGTTGCGTCGCCGGACGGTGCGAACGGTTCAGTGACGATTCAACAGAACGCGCTGATGTTTGCTGGCTTGTTCGATGGCGACGAGTCGGCGACGCATGATCTGGCGGCTGGCCGTCAGGCCTACGTTCACGTGGCGCGCGGCTCGGTCAGCGTCAACGGTACCGCTTTGTCAGAAGGTGACGCCGTCATGGTCGAGAACGAATCGCGCGTTACGATCACCGAAGGTGAGCAGGCCGAAGTGCTGCTTTTTGATCTCGGTCAGCTTCAATAATTTTCCCCTCCTCCAACCCGTTAACCTATCAAGGAATCGTCATGGCATCAGTTGCAATCGTTTATCACTCCGGCTACGGCCACACCAAAGCCGTCGCGGAGGCTGTGCAAAAAGGCGCAGCCAGCGTGGCGGGCACGACCGTGCACTTCATCAGCGTCGCTGATGCCGACACGAACTGGGACACGCTGGCCAAGGCCGACGCCATCATTTTCGGTGCGCCAACGTACATGGGCTCGGCTTCTGCTCCGATGAAGGCGTTCATGGATGCCAGCTCGAAAGTCTGGTTCACCCTAGGCTGGAAAGACAAAATCGCGGCGGGGTTCACCTGCTCCGGCAGCCAGTCGGGCGACAAGCTCTCGACGCTGCAACAGTTCGTCACGTTTGCCATGCAGCAAGGCATGATCTGGATCGGCACCGGCATGATGCCCGGCAACAACAACAGCAAAGGCTCGGTCGATGACTTGAATCGTATCGGCTCGTCCACCGGCTTGATGGTGCAAGCCAACGTCGATCAAGGCGTCGAAGGCATCCCGGCCAGCGATTTCAAAACTGGCGAATTGCTTGGCGCACGGGTCGCGGCATTCGCTGCAAAAAACATAGGATAAGCGTAAGCAACTTGGCGCTGAAACGACGCCCAATCG
>JAYWAQ010000609.1:0-3502 GCA_043782305.1 Burkholderiales bacterium | reverse complement strand
TGTACACCGATTTCCTGCGTCGCTTCTTTGAGACCGACGAGCTGCAAGTGCGCTTCCGGCCTAGCTATTTCCCGTTCACAGAGCCATCCGCCGAGATCGACATGAAGTTCGAAAGCGGTCCGCTCAAGGGCAAATGGCTGGAGATTTCTGGCTCCGGGCAGGTGCATCCGTCGGTGGTCAAAAACTTCGGCCTCGATCCCGAAAAGTACATCGGCTTCGCGTTCGGCTCGGGGCTTGAGCGACTCACGATGTTGCGCTACGGCGTTGGTGATTTGCGTTTGTTCTTTGAGGGCGATCTCCGCTTCTTGAAGCAATTCGCGTAACAGCTTTTCGATCTAGCCCTTATTTCATTGGGGCTCACGTTAATTATTGACATAATTCGACTTTAAGCCAATTGTGCGTCTAGCCCCAGTGCAATGGGGCATTGACAATAAAGTTGATACACCGAGACTGATCATGCAATTCTCCGAATCCTGGCTCCGCAGCTTCTGTAACCCGTCGATGACCACCGACGAACTCGCCCATGCGCTCACGATGGCGGGGCTCGAAGTGGAAGAGGTGACGCCAGCCGCGCCGCCGTTCACCGGTATTGTCGTCGGCGAGATCGTCACGCGCGAAAAGCATCCGAACGCCGATCGCCTGTCGGTCTGCACGGTCAATGTGGGCGCGCATGCGACGGTACCGTTGCAAATCGTTTGCGGCGCACCGAACGCCCGCGTCGGGATCAAGATTCCGGTGGCATTGGTCGGCGCTGCGTTGCCACCCGGCGAAGACAGCAAACCGTTCATGATCAAACAGGCGAAGATGCGCAGCGTCGAATCGAACGGCATGCTGTGCAGCGCGCGCGAACTCGGCATTTCCGAATCGCACGAAGGTTTGCTCGAACTCGCCGACGACGCGCCCATCGGCGCCGACATCCGCGAATACCTGTCGCTTAATGACAGCAAATTTCTGATCAAACTGACGCCGAACAAGGCCGATTGCCTGAGCGTTTACGGTGTCGCGCGTGAGACCCATGCCATTACCGGCGCGCCGCTGGTAGCGGAACCGACTGGCACTGTGAAGGCAACACTCAACGAAGTGCTGCCGGTGAAAGTTCTGGCTCCCGATCTTTGCGGCCGCTTTGCGGGTCGCGTGATTCGCGGCGTCAACGCAACGGCGTCCACGCCTGCATGGATGCGCGAGCGCCTCGAAAAATCCGGACAGCGCTCGATCACCGCATTGGTCGACATCTCGAACTACGTCATGCTCGAAGCAGGGCGTCCAACCCACGTTTTTGACCTGGATAAAGTCCACGGCGGGTTAGAAGTGCGCTGGGGCAAGAAAGGTGAATCGCTCAAGCTGCTCAACGGCAATACGGTCGAACTCGACGACAAGGTCGGAGTTATCGCAGACAGCCAGGCCGTTGAATCGCTAGCGGGCATCATGGGCGGCGACAGCACCGCCGTTTCGCTCGACACCACGAACGTCTACGTCGAAGCCGCGTTCTGGCATCCGCTGGCCATTCAGGGCCGCGCACGCCGCTTTAATTTCTCTACCGATGCAGGGCATCGCTTCGAGCGTGGCGTCGATTGGGAAACGATCCCGGCGCATCTCGACCGCATTAGCGCGCTGATCCTCGAAATCTGCGGCGGCGAAGCCGGGCCGATTGACGACCAGATCATCAACGTGCCCAGCCGCAAGCCTGTCACCATGCGCATCGCCCGCGCGCAAAAAGTCATCGGCGTCGCGGTTGCCGCCGACGAAATGGCCAGTATCTTCACGCGCCTCGGGCTCACGCATACGCGCACTAGCGAGGCGTTCATCGTCACCCCGCCCAGCTACCGCTTCGACATCGAGATCGAAGAAGACCTGATCGAAGAAATCGCCCGAATCTACGGCTTTGACAACATCCCCGCGCTGCCGCCGATCGCTCGCGCCGCCATGCGCGCCCAGCCGGAAGGCACGCGCTCCCTGCACGAGCTGCGTGCCGCGATTGCCGCCTGCGACTACTTCGAGACGATCAATTACAGTTTCGTTGATAAGTCCTGGGAGCACGAACTGCTCGCCAATGCCGATCCGATAAACCTCTTGAACCCCATCGCCAGCCAGATGGCCGTGATGCGCTCATCGCTAATTCCGGGGTTGCTTGCCAACGTGCAATACAACGTGAGTCACAAAGCGGACCGCGTTCGCGTCTTTGAACTGGGCAAGGTCTTCACACGGGATAGCAGCGTGGCCGACGGGCCACTGGCGGTCGCTGGCATCACACAGCCGCTCAAGCTCGCTGGCGTGGCCTTCGGGGGCGCGGTGGCTGAACAATGGGCAAGTCAGAAGCGAATAGCTGATTTTTATGACGTGAAGGCGGATCTCGCGGCGGTCCTGCCGGAAGGCGCGCGCTTCGTCGCAGCTGAACATCCGCTTCTGCATCCCGGCCGCTCCGCAAAGATCGAACTGAATCAAGCCACCATCGGCTGGATCGGCGAATTGCACCCCAAACATCTGGCGCGGTTCGAGTTGAGCACAGCTCCGATGGTGTTCGAAGTGGACGTCGCACCGCTACAACAACGCCCCCTCACGGTGCACACGGCCGTCTCCAAACAACCGTTCGTCCGCCGCGATATCGCGCTCGTCGTCGCCAATTCCGTTAATTCTGACTTGCTGGTCGACAGCCTGATGAACGGCGCGCCACACTTCGTGCGCAGTGTTGACGTATTTGATGTTTACCGCGGCGCAGCACTTCCAGAAGGCAAAAAAAGCGTTGCAATTCGGGTACTTATGCAAGATACTGAACGTACGTTGGCAGATACAGAGATCGAGGGAGCTTGCCAACAAATGCTTTCCAAAGCGCAACAACAACACGGCGCGACACTACGCGCGTAACTTTTATTTGTAGCGGCACGATGCCTGAATCGGTCACAAAAGCGGAGCTAGCGGACGTGTTGTTTGAGCGACTGGGCTTGAACAAACGCGAAGCAAAAGACATGGCCGATTACTTCTTCGAAGAAGTGCGCGAGGCTTTGGAGCGCGGCGAAGATGTGAAGCTTTCGGGTTTTGGTATTTTCAATCTGCGCGAAAAGTCACAACGCCCCGGCCGTAACCCCAAGACCGGTGAAGAAATTCCGATCAAGGCCCGGCGCGTTGTCACCTTCCACGCCAGCAACAAACTAAAAGGCCAGGTCGATTCCGCCCATGCCGAGCGAGACCGTAGCATCCTCTGAACTGCCGCCGATCCCGGCCAAGCGCTACTTCACGATCGGTGAAGTGAGCGATTTGTGTCTGGTCAAGCCGCATGTGCTTCGCTACTGGGAGCAGGAGTTCACGCAGTTGCGTCCGGTCAAGCGGCGCGGCAATCGACGCTACTACCAGCATCATGAAGTGCTTCTGGTTCGCCGCATTCGCGAACTGCTCTACGGCGAAGGTTTCACCATCATCGGAGCGCGTGGGCGGCTCGACGAAGAGGCGAACGGAGGTCAGACCGTTTTGACGCGGCGTCGCGGTTCACAGGTCGCACAAGCCGCCG
>JAYWAQ010000608.1:0-9730 GCA_043782305.1 Burkholderiales bacterium | reverse complement strand
GCCTGATCGATCTCGATGAAAAAATGGCGCATCGCACCAAGACCACGGGCTGCGGCAGCGGCACGGTGTTTGGTGATTTGATGGCGGATATTGATGATATTCACCTTTCGGCCGATGCGAAACTGACGCAGGAGACGCTCTATGCACTGTCCGAATTGGTGCGTAAACATGAGACGATCTACAAGCAGGCGGGTGCAGTGCATGGCTGCGCCCTGTTCAGCGCAACGCCAGAGCTTTTGTACTTTGTCGAGGATGTTGGACGGCACAATGCAGTGGACGCCATCGCCGGGATGATGTGGCTCGATGGCGTCGCGGGTGGCGACAAAATTTTCTACACAACGGGACGGCTGACGAGCGAAATGGTGATCAAAGCCGCACAGATGGGAGTGCCGTTTCTGGTGTCGCGCTCCGGGCTCACGCAGATGGGCTACGAAATCGCTAGGCGCGTTGGCATGACAATGATTGGTCGCGCAGTGAATAAACACTTTTTGCTGTTCAATGACCCGGGGCGATTTGTGTTTGATGCGGTCGCAACCGGAGGAGCTGCGAAGTGAACGACATCACCGGCCTCGTACTGGCCGGCGGCATGGGCCGCCGCATGGATTCACGCGACAAAGGCCTCGTTGCCTTTCGTGGCAAACCGATGGTCGCGCATGTCATCGAAAGGCTTGCACCACAGGTCAGCACGCTAATCATCAACGCCAATCGCACTCTCGATCAATACGGCGCGTTTGGCTATCCCGTGGTGAGCGATGAGGTAAGCGGTTACGCGGGACCGCTCGCGGGGCTGCACGCGGGTTTGCGGGCGAGCTTGACGCCATGGGTTGTCACCGCTCCGTGCGATTCGCCGTTTTTGCCAATTGACTTGGTCGCGCGCCTCCGCGCGTCGCTTGAGGAAAACATTGCCGAACTCGCCGTCGCCAAAACGGGCGATCAAGCCCACCCCGTCTTCACACTATGCAGCGCAACGCTGCTACCAAGCCTCACCGCGTTTCTCGAATCGGGCGGCCGAAAGATCGACGCATGGTACGCCGTGCATCGCGTGGTTGAAGTTCAATTCGACGATGAAGCCGCATTCGCCAACATCAACACGATTGAAGAGCTCCGGTATTTGCAATAGCGCGGGCGTCAACTTCGCCATCTGCGCTATGAATTGATCGTGGCCACTAAAAAACTCACCTACATCCTGCGTCCGTCGTTACCGCGTCGGGCAGTGGTCTGGTTTCCGCAATTTTCAAATCAGCGCGTGATTGACGAGTTTCGCGGAAGCCGCGATCCGCTTGGCAATCTGATCGCGCCGCACATCGCGCTGGTGTTTCCATTTCACTCGCGCCTGACGCTTGATCAGCTATCCGCGCATGTGCAAAAAGTCGTACGCCGCTGGGCGCCGTTTCCGGTTGTCATGAGCGGAGCATGGTCTGCGCAAAACGAATTCGTCGGGCTCGCCACCCAAGTCGGTCGCGACGCACTGACCGAAATGCATGATCGGCTTTATCTCGGTCCACTGAACGAATTTCTGCGACCGGAATTCGATTACGAACCGCACATGACGCTCGCCCGAGCGACACAACTCAATCAGTTTGATGCGTTCAGTCGCGCGGCAACGCTGATCACACGCGACGCATTTCGCGATGTGCTGCGCAAGCTCACCATCGTTCAGGTTGAAGCCGATAGCGTGGCGGTCATCGAGCGCGAGATCTACCTTCAGCACTGAGCACTAAACTGCAATTTCAACAAGGAGACAATGATGCGAAATTCAATCGGCCATCGCAACACTTTGAAAGCGCTTTGTGCGTTGGGTTCATTGGCATCAGCGTTCGCCTTGGGCACTGCCCGGGCCGAGGACGCATCACCGGACTTTAAGCTGACCGCGACCGGATTCAAATTCAGCGAAAACGGCTCCGGTGTTGACGTCAACCTGCGTCACAGCTCCGATTTCGGCAACGCGTGGATCGGCTACTTTCGCGCACCCAAACTCGACGCTAACCAATGGCGCGGTGGCTGGGACCGCAGTTTTGGCGACGTCATTCGTATCCAGCCGTCTGCGCAAATTGCCTCGGGCGGCTTTGTCGGTGGCAGCGTCAATTTCGAAACGGGTGAGCGCTGGTTTGTAGGCGCGGGCTTCGGACGCACCAATCTGCGTCCCTACTTCAACCTCAATTTCGATCCAAACGATTCATGGTCGCTGGCCGCAGGCTATCGCGGCGAAAACGGCCAGAGCTATTCGGCCGCGTACATCCGCGACAACCGCGAAAATCCGGACCAGCAACATTTTCATCTCACTTCGCGGACACTCCTTGCAGGCAAGGAGCGCCTGACACTCGACCTGCTCTACAAGCGTGGCCTGGTCGACGGTCAGCGCATCGCGAAAGCGGGCGGCACGGTGACCTACGACTGGCCGAAATATTTTGTTCGTGTGGCCTACGATCCGAACACCAATTTCACGTCGGACAACGTGTGGCGACTGAGTGTCGGAACCCGGTTTTAGAGCGCTTCACTTGCGCCGTTCGTACAGCCGATGCAGCATGTAACCCACAACGCCAAGATTGAACAGCAGCACCAGCGCATTGACAACCGTCGCACGATGAATCAAATGCTGGACTTCAAACGGCACATAAAGCGCGCCCGAGAGTGCGGCGACCCACTCGCCCCAACTGCGATCAAACCACAGCCCGTACGACTCAACCAGACGAATGATGATGTAGCCGCCGCCCAATAGCACCACCGACCGGAGCGGCGTGCTGTTGACCTGATCGACGTACTGCAAAAGAAGAGCTGGAAAGTGCTGCGTCGGATCGAGCCCGAAGTGTCCAACCAGCGCCAGTGCAAGATGCCGCAAATCGTGGTGCAGGAGGCTGAGCAGGCCAATGGTGCTCGCCAGCGCAGCAATGCCTTTGGACGCCTCGAAAATGGCAATGGCTTTCAGCGCGCCACGATCAGTGGGCTCAGTGCGCCTGGGCGATAAAGTCGCTGCGTCGGTCGTCATCTCGTGATCGTACACGAGCCTCTGGCATCAGCCGTCAGGCAAACCTGCTACGGTGTCAGGCTCAGGTACAGATCCAATGAAGCACCCTGCGCAACCGCCACGGTATAACCCCGTTGCACTTTGCCAAGATGTGCCGTGACTTGGTAGGTTCCTGCAGCTAGTGGCACATCAATGACGGGGCTCTGGACGTGTAGCGCGTGTTTTGCGAGCAGACGACTTCAGCTACTCGCAACCTTTGCTGTCCCGATGGCGTTACCTTCCTTCACGGAATCGCGAGAAAACCACGACACGTAAAGCGCTGGCAGCACGACCAGCGTAAGTAGCGTCGCAGTGAACAGCCCACCGATCACGACAATCGCCAACGGACGTTGCGTTTCTGCACCGATGTCGTGCGAGAGCGCCATTGGCAGCAATCCCAGTGCAGCGAGTAAAGCCGTCATGAGCACCGTGCGCAAACGTGCCAGCGAGCCTTCACGCACGGCATCAGCTACCGACTTTCCGGCAGCCTCAAGTTGCTGAAAAATCGATACCATCACCACGCCGTTTAACACCGCTTGGCCCGATAACGCGATGAAGCCGATGGCAGCCGATACAGAAAGTGGAATCGCAAAAATCCAGAGTGCAACAAAACCACCTACGAGGGCAAGCGGTACATTGATAATGATGAGCGCCGCTCGCTTGAACGAACCAAACGCATCAAAAAGCAAGACAAATATCAGCAAGAGCGAAATCGGCACGACCACAGCCAGACGCTTCATTGCGCGCTCCTGATTTTCAAATTCCCCTGACCACGCCACGGTCTGACCTGCACCGAGCTTCACGTTTTTGTCAACGGTTGCCTGCATGTCGGCCACCACCGAGCCCATGTCACGATCCTTGATGAAAATACTGATGGCCATCATGCGTCGACCGGCCTCACGCGCAATGTCCATGGCACCACCTGATTCGCGAATGGTCGCCACGGCACCCAGTGCCACGTAGCCGCCGTCCGGAGTTGCGATTGGTATCACCGATAGCGCGTCCATAGATCGTCGATCCACGGGCAGGCGAACGGCTACGGCAAACTTGCGTTCACCTTCCCACAATTGCGTGGCGACTTTACCCGCCAAAGCGGATTCAATCACGTCCTGAACGTCGCCCACATTGAGCCCAGCGCGCGCGGCGCGCGCGCGATTAATTTCGATCAGCAGATGCGGCACTTCACCGGCGCGGTCAATTTCGGCGCGAAATACACCGCGAACCTGCTTGACCTCGCGCTCAATCGCCTCGGTAGTTTTCTTGATCTCAATCAGGTCGTCGCCCGCAATCTTGATTACGATTTGCCCATCAATTTGCGAGATTGATTCCAGCACGTTGTCGCGAATGGGCTGCGAGAAGCTGGGCTCCATGCTGGGTATTGCCGATACCGCTTGATTCATCTCGTCGATCAGGCGTTCCTTGGTATAGCCAGCACGCCACGACTCCTCCGGCTTAAGCCCCACAAACGACTCAAACATGCTGATCGTTTTCGGGTCGGTGCCATCCTCCGGCTTGCCAGCCTTCGACACGACAGTATCCACCTCGGGCACAGTATGCAACGCCTGGCGTACGGTTCGCCCGATGCGCGTCGCCTCTTCGTTGGAGATGCTTGCGGGCAAGCGCAAGTTCATCCAGATCGTGCCTTCGTTGAGTTCAGGCAAAAATTCCGACCCCAACCGGCTGGCGCTGAGCACGGCAAGACCGAAGGTTGCCACGCCAATTAGCATAACGGTTTTTCGATGTTCGATTGCCCACTCAAGAATGGGCGTGTACAGACGCTTGCTCGTCGCAACAATCAAGTTGTCATGGTGCGGCACTTTTTTGCGCAGCAACCAGAAAGCCAGCAACGGCACCAGCGTCAGCGAGAAGATCAGCGCACCGATCAGCGCAGTGGTGACCGACAACGCCATTGGCTGAAAGATGCGACCTTCATGCCGCTGCAGCGCGAAGATGGGAATGTGCGCTGCGATGATGATCAGCATAGAGAATAGTGTCGGTCGTCCCACTTCGGTGGCCGCGTCGGCAATGACTATGCGACGTTCATCGTCGGTCAGACTTTCACCTTTTTGGGAAAGTCGGAACAAAATGTTTTCGACAACGATTACGGCCCCGTCTACGATGATGCCGAAATCCATCGCGCCCAGCGACAATAGATTGGCCGGTACTCCCATGATTTTGAGGCCCAGAAACGTCGCCAAAAGCGCAAGTGGAATCAACACCACCACAGCCAGACTCGCCCGCAGGTTCGACAGGAATAAATAGAGCACGATGGCTACTAGCAATGCGCCTTCCACCAGATTACGAAACACGGTAGTCAGCGTCTTGCCCATGAGCCAAGTGCGGTCGTAGAACGGCACAATCTGCATGCCGGGCGGCAGACCCTTGGCGTTCAGTATTTCGATCTTGGCTTTCACACCTTTGAGTACTTCGCTCGGGTTTTCGCCTTTGCGCATCACCACGATGCCGGTCACCACGTCGTCGTCGTTGTCCTGACCAACCACGCCGAGCGGCGGCACCGCGCCAATCTTCACCTGCGCCACGTCACGAATGAGAATGGGCGTGCCGCCCCTGGACGCCAGCACGATCTGACCGATGTCATCAACCGATTGCAAAAGGCCAATACCGCGTATCGCATATTGCTGCGCGCCTTGGGAGATGTAGCTCCCTCCCGCATTGGCATTGCCGCGCCCCAATGCATCAAGCAAGTTCTGAAAAGTGAGTTTGTAGGCGCGCAGTTTGTCGAGATCAGGCTGCACTTCATATTGCTTGATTGCGCCACCCATCGCCACTACGTCGGCTACGCCCGGTACCTGACGCAACGCGCGCTCGACAATCCAGTCCTCCGCTGAGCGGATATCGGTGGTACTGAAGCCGTCGCCACGCAGTCGGTAGCGCATCACCTCACCCACTGGCGTTGAGTTGGGCGCAATGTTGGGTTCTACTCCAGGCGGCAAGTCGACACCTCGCAAGCGCTCGTTGACTTGCTGACGAACCTGAATTACATCAGCCTTGTCGTCATAAGTAATGACGGTAAATGACAGTCCAAACTGAGTGTGCGAGAACACGCGAATCGCATTGGGCAGACCCGACACGGCCACCTCAATAGGTAGGGTGACCTGTTTCTCGACTTCTTCTGCCGCACGGCCCGGAAATAACGCGATGATGGTGACCTGAGTATCGGTCACATCAGGAAATGCTTCTACCGACAGATTGCTAAACGCCGTCACACCAGACAACACAAACAGCAAGGTGCCGAGCACGATAAACAGCGGCTGCGTCAACGCAAAGTTAATCAGTCGCTTCATCGAGTCTTTCCCGGTTCCAGGTCGGAGCCATTAAATCTGTTGCCTATGTTAGCGGCACGCAGACTCGCCCAGTTGCAGGGCTAATGCTGCTTATGCAGTAATGACGACTCGGGGACTGTTCAAACACATGGCGCGGGACGCCATCCAATCGGCGCGCAGTTCAGCACGGGGAGATACCAGCCGCATGGGCTAACGAAGCCTTAGGCACGGTAACGCTTAAGCGGCGTGACGACAACGGGTTGAGCGTTCCGTGACCAATTCGGAACAACGCCTTCGCTGCCTGCGATGCGGGAAATTTGCCCAACGCCGCACGCGACTCAAACCTTTGCGGGGTGGAGGACGGGCAACACTGTTCGCCGTCTGCCCATTCCCGCAAACACGTGCTGCCTGTGTCCGCGCTGCGGAACACGCGGCGCTGGCCTAGTCGCACGCTTTTTATCGAAGTTCGGCGGATTTCCCAGAGAACCAAGAAATATAGAGCGCAGGCAAGACCACGAGCGTGAGCAAGGTTGCAGTAAACAAGCCACCAATCACCACGATGGCCAGCGGTCGTTGAGTCTCCGCGCCAATATCATGGGAAAGCGCCATCGGCAACAGGCCCAGCGCCGCTAACAATGCTGTCATCAACACCGTACGCAAGCGCGCGAGGGAGCCCTCACGCACAGCCTCTGTCACCGACTTTCCTGCCGCCTCAAGCTGCTGAAATACCGAAACCATGACCACACCGTTAAGTACAGCTTGGCCCGACAGCGCAATAAAACCAATAGCTGCTGAGACTGAGAGAGGAATCGACAGAACCCAGAGCGCCACAAAGCCGCCGACGAGCGCGAGCGGCACGTTGACGAGAATGAGTGCCGCACGCTTGAACGAACCAAACGCGTTAAACAGCAGCACAAATATGAGCAGAATGGATATCGGAACCACGACCGCTAGCCGCTTCATGGCGCGTTCCTGATTCTCGAATTCGCCGGACCAACTGATCGTCTGATCCGACGGCAACTTTACATTTTGCGCAATTCGAGCCTGCATGTCGGCCACCACCGAGCCCATATCACGGCCCTGAATAAATATCCCGATGGCCATGGTGCGGCGACCCGCTTCGCGAGCAATGTCCATCGCGCCAGTGGCTTCGCGGATGTTGGTTACGGCACCCAACGTGACGTAGCCGCCATCGTTGGTGGCTATCGGGATGGCGGCAAGGTTCGCCGGTGCCCGTTGCGCATCCGGCAAACGAACCGCTACCGAAAATTTGCGCTCACCCTCCCACAACTGCGTCGCGGCCTTGCCCGCTAGCGCTGCCTCAACGACGTCCTGAACATCACCTACGTTGAGCCCGGCTCGAGCAGCACGCGCTCGATCAACCTCGATTAGCAGTTGTTGCACGTCGCCAGAACGATCAATTTCAGCTCGAAATACGCCTTGCACCTGCTTGATTTCGCGCTCAATCGCTTGAGCCGTGGTTTTCATTTCAATGAGGTCGTCACCTGCTATTTTGATGACGATCTGGCCTTTTATCTGTGAAATAGACTCCAGCACATTGTCGCGAATAGGCTGCGAGAAGCTGGGCTCAAGACTCGGTATGGCCGACACCGCTTGATTCATCTCCAGTAGCAATTGCTCCTTGGTGTAACCTTTGCGCCATTGTTCTGCAGGTTTGAGATCAACGAACATCTCGCCTTGACTAATAGTCTTCGGATCAGTACCGTCCTCGGGCTGCCCAGCCTTCGACACCACCGTCACGACCTCCGGCACTTTGTGCAGCGCTTTTCGAGCTTCACCCATGATGCGAATGGCCTCGGTCGTGGACACGGTAGACGGTAACTGCACGTTGACCCAGATAGTGCCTTCGTCAAGTTCTGGCAAGAACTCAGAGCCCAATCTGCTAGCGCTTACGAGCGCAAGCGCGAACGACGCGAGACCTATCATGACCACTTTTTTGCGGTTTTCAAGTGCCCAATTCAGGATCGGCGAGTAAATTCGCTTACAAAAGGCCACTAGGCCGTTGTCGTGATGCGGAACTTTTTTTCTAAGCGTCCAGAACGCAAGCAGCGGCACAAGCGTCAACGAGAAAATCAGTGATCCTACCAGTGCAGTGCTGATCGACAGCGCCATCGGTTGAAAGATGCGGCCCTCATGGCGCTGCAGCGCGAAGATGGGTATGTGTGCCGCTATGATGATGAGCATCGAGAAAAGCGTTGGCCTACCTACCTCGTTGGTGGCGTCAATGACAACTGAGCGCCGCTCATCGGTGGTCATGCCTTCACCTCTCTGCGCTAAGCGTGAGAGGATATTTTCAATAACGATCACAGCACCGTCAACGATGATGCCAAAGTCCATAGCCCCTAACGAAAGCAGATTTGCGGGCACGCCCATCATCTTCAGACCTAGAAATGTTGACAGCAACGCGAGTGGAATCACCACCGCCACAGCCAGGCTCGCACGCACGTTGGACAGAAACAGGTACAACACGATAGAGACCAGCAATGCGCCCTCCACCAGATTGCGAAACACTGTGGATAGCGTTTTGCCCATGAGCCAAGTGCGATCATAGAACGGCAAAATCTGCATGCCGGGCGGCAGGCCTTTGGCGTTGAGCGCAGCAAGCTTCGCTTTGACGCCTTTGAGTACCTCGCTAGGATTTTCGCCCTTGCGCATGATGACGATCCCTGTCACCACGTCGTCATCCTGATCCTGACCTACGACACCCAATCGCGGCACGGCACCTATCGTTACTTGCGCAACGTCGCGGATCAGAATCGGAGTACCACCGCGCGAGGACAACACTATCTGCCCGACATCGTCAACTGAGCGCAATAGGCCAATACCGCGAATCGTGAGCTGTTGCGCACCCTGTGAAACGTAGCTGCCGCCAGCATTGGAGTTGCCACGCCCCAACGCGTCAAGCAGATTCTGGAAGGTCAACTTGTAAGCGCGCAACTTATCGAGATCGGGTTGCACCTCGTATTGCTTGATTGCACCGCCCATAGCGACTACGTCGGCGACGCCTGGCACCTGCCGGAGCCCGCGCTCAACGACCCAGTCCTCAACGGTCCTGATGTCGGTTGTTGAATAGCCGTCACCGCGTAAACGATAGCGCATGATTTCGCCAACTGGCGTCGCGTTCGGCGCAATGGTCGCGTCTACGCCCGTTGGCAAGTCAATACCGCGCAAACGCTCGGTCACCTGCTGCCTCGCTTGAAAAACCTCGGCTTTGTCGTCGTAAGTGATGATCGTGTAAGACAGGCCGAACTGCGTGTGCGAAGAGACACGAATCGCATTGGGCAGTCCCGACACGGCGACTTCAATAGGTAAGCTGACTTGCTTTTCAACCTCTTCCGCCGCGCGACCGGGGTAGAGCGCGATGATGGTGACTTGCGTGTCGGTCACGTCGGGAAACGCTTCGACCGAGAGATTTTTAAAC
>JAYWAQ010000607.1:0-3517 GCA_043782305.1 Burkholderiales bacterium | reverse complement strand
GTCGTCGATTACAACGTCAAGGTGCGCGTCAAGGCCGACAACACGGGCGTTGATATCGCCAACGTCAAAATGTCGATGAACCCCTTCTGCGAAATCGCTGTGGAAGAAGCCGTGCGGCTTCGCGAGAAAGGCGTTGCCACCGAGGTGATCGCCGTTTCTGCGGGTGTCGTGCAATGTCAGGAAACTTTGCGCAACGCCATGGCCATCGGCGCTGATCGCGGCATCCTGATCGAAACGGACGTGGAATTGCAGCCGCTCGCAGTCGCTAAACTGTTGAAAGCCATCGTTGATAAAGAGCAGCCTAAGCTCGTGATTCTCGGCAAACAAGCGATTGATGACGACGCCAATCAAACGGGCCAGATGCTGGCTGCCTTGCTCGGCTGGGGACAAGCGACGTTCGCCTCCAAAGTTGAAGTCGCAGGCGACGTAGCAACCGTGACCCGTGAAATCGACGGTGGCGCGGAAACCGTTGCCATCAAGCTGCCAGCGATCATCACGACCGATCTTCGCTTGAATGAGCCGCGTTACGCGACGCTGCCCAACATCATGAAGGCCAAGAAAAAGCAGCTTGATATTTTCAAGCCAGCGGATCTGGGCGTTGACGTGACCCCGCGCCTCACAACGCTGCGCGTAGACGAGCCGCCGAAACGCCAGGGCGGCGTGAAAGTCGCGGATGTTGCCGCATTGATCGACAAACTCAAAAACGAAGCGAAGGTGATCTAACCATGGCGAATCTTGTCATTGCAGAGCATGATCATGTCTCGCTCAAAGCGGCAACGCTGAATGTGATTTCTGCTGCTACCGCAATTGGTGGCGACGTGCATGTGCTGGTTGCCGGTCACAACGCGAGCGCTGCTGCCGCTGCGGCTGCGCAGGTTGCGGGCGTGACGAAAGTATTGCTGGCTGACAGCGCGGCGCATGCGAACCTGTTGCCTGAAAGTGCCGCTGCGCAGGTAGTTGCCATTGCTTCTGCGTACAGCCACATCCTCGCCCCGGCTACCGCTTACGGCAAAGGTGTTGCGCCACGCGTTGCTGCGTTACTGGACAAAGCGCAGATCAGCGACATCATCAAAGTCGTCGATGCCGACACATTCGTTCGTCCAATCTATGCGGGCAACGCTTACGCAACTGTCAAGTCTTCAGATAGCGTGAAAGTCGTCACCGTTCGCGGCACTGCATTCGCTGCGGCTGCGACTTCGGGTGGCAGCGGTGCTGTCGAGAGCGTCGCAGCAGTAGCCGACAGCGGTCTGTCGACCTTCGTTTCGGCGGAAATCACCAAGAGCGAGCGGCCTGAACTGACCGCAGCGAAGATCATCGTTTCGGGCGGTCGCGGCCTCGGTTCTGGCGATAAATATCGCGAAGTGCTGACGCCGTTGGCCGACAAGTTGAATGCCGCGATGGGTGCCTCGCGCGCCGCCGTCGACGCGGGCTTCGTTCCAAACGATTATCAGGTCGGTCAAACCGGCAAGATCGTCGCGCCGGACTTGTACATCGCCGTCGGCATCAGCGGCGCGATCCAACATCTGGCTGGCATGAAAGACAGCAAAGTCATTGTCGCCATCAACAAGGATCCGGACGCGCCGATTTTTGGTGTGGCGGATTACGGATTGGTGGGTGATTTGTTTGAAGTGGTGCCGCAATTGGCGGCTGCGCTGTAGCGCTTAGTCCCCTCTCCCCTTGCGGGAGAGGCGGATTTAGCACCCTCTCCCGCTGGGAGAGGGTTGGGGTGAGGGGGTTCGTGGAGCCCTCTAACCTTAACCCTGTGAGAAGTAAGCCCCTTACTCTCTCGTCCGCCTCTCCCGCAAGCAGAGCGGGCAACAAACCGAGCGCACCATGTCCAGCTACCAAGCCCCTCTCAAAGAATTCCAACTCCTGCTCGAAACGGTCGCACCGATTGCGGAGCTCGCGAAGTTGCCGCACTTCGCCGACGCAACGCCCGATACCGTGAGCGCCATCCTTGAAGAGTCGGCGAAGTTTGCCTCGGAAGTGCTTGACCCGCTCAACTGGTCGGGCGATCAGCAAGGTGCGAAACACAACAAAGCCGACAACTCGGTGACGACGCCGGCGGGCTTCAAAGCGGCCTACGACGGCTACCGGCAAATGGGGGGTGCGGGCTTACCAATGCCGGCAGACTTTGGGGGCCTTGGCCTGCCGCGCTCGGTGGTCACTTTGACCGACGAAATGCTGCATTCGTCGAACATGGGCTTTGGCCTGATGCCGATGCTTACGCAGGGCGCCATCGAGGCGATTCTGCTGGCAGGATCGGACACGCTGAAAGCAACGTACGTCGAAAAAATGGTGAGCGGCGAGTGGACCGGTACCATGAACCTGACCGAGCCGCAGGCCGGCTCCGATTTGTCACTGGTCAAAACCCGCGCCGAGCCGCAGCCCGATGGTACCTACAAAGTATTCGGCACCAAGATCTACATCACGTACGGCGAGCATGACTGGGCCGACAACATCATTCATCTGGTGCTCGCGCGCCTGCCTGATGCGCCGCCCGGCGTGAAGGGCATCTCGCTCCTCGTCGTACCGAAGTTTCTGGTGAACACGGACGGCTCCATCGGCGCGCGTAACGACGCCAAGTGCATCTCGATTGAGCACAAAATGGGTATTCACGCCTCGCCAACGGCGGTCATGCAGTTTGGTGATGCCGGTGGAGCAACCGGCTATATCGTTGGCGAGCCCAATCGCGGTCTTGAGTACATGTTCATCATGATGAACCTCGCGCGGTTCGGCGTGGGCGTGCAAGGCGTCGGCATCGCCGAGCGCTCGTATCAGCGTGCGGTTGCCTTCGCCCGGGAGCGGGTGCAATCACGCGACGTGGCTGCGCCACGTGAGCCGTCGACGCCAATCATTCGTCACCCCGATGTCCGGCGAATGCTGATGCGGATGCGCGCTCAAACCGAAGCGGCGCGTGCACTGGCAATGGCCACCGCCTACGCGATTGATCTCGCTGAAGGGCATCCTGATGCTGAGGTTCGCGCGGCGCAACAAGCGTTCGTTGAGCTGATGATTCCCATCCATAAAGGCTGGGCCACCGAGATGGCGCAGGACGCTACCTACCTGGGCATTCAGGTGCACGGCGGTATGGGCTTCATCGAAGAAACCGGTGCCGCACAGTACTACCGCGACGCCCGCATCACAACGATTTACGAAGGCACGACAGCGATTCAGGCAAACGACCTCGTCGGCCGCAAAATGGCGCGGGAAGGCGGCGTTACGGCGAAGGCCGTCATTGCCTCAATGCGTGCATTTGCCAAAGAGCTGGCAGCATCAAACAACGCGCACCTCAAAGTCACGCATACTAAATTTGTTGCAGGTATCGACGCCGTTGAACGTGCCGTTGAATTCAACCTCGCGACCTTCAACAGCAACGTGCGCGCCAGCTTCGCGGGTAGCGTGCCGATGGTCAAACTGTTCGGCATCGTGTGCGGCGCGTGGCAACTGGCGCGTGTGGCGCTTGAGGCAGACAAACGTATCAAAGCCGGTCATGCCGACAAGACGTTTTACGAAG
>JAYWAQ010000606.1:0-3520 GCA_043782305.1 Burkholderiales bacterium | reverse complement strand
GTCGAAATGCACTACGTTTGTACGGGTTACGCAGCAGATTAATGAGGTTTATGGAAGGGCGGGGTAGCGGCTTTTTTACATTGCGGTAGACCCAACACCTCTGCCGTCATTCTCGCGCCAACGAGCGCGGGAATCCAGAAAGGTGGCGACCGCAACGATGCTTGCCCAACTACTGAATATCCAGCCAAAGGTCACGCCAATTCGGATTGCTCCGCTCGATCAGCGCAAGCTTCGCTTTGCGCAGCATCTTCTTCAACTGCTTCTCACGCGCAATCGCTTCCGGCATCGAAGCGAAGAACTCAAAATGGACGAGTGTTTTCACGCTGTATTGTTTTGTGAAGCCATCAATCAGTGCTTCGCGATGTTGATAGACACGCTCACGCAACGCTCCGGTCACACCGACATACAACGTGCCGTTGCGTTGCGACGCCATGATGTAAGTTGCAGGCTGAATTGACATAACGCCAGCGTGCTGGATTCCCGCGCTCGTTGGCGCGAGAATGCCGGCGGAGGGTGGTCAGCTGACAATTGGTGCGGAACAGGGCGCTACCCCGCCCGCCCATAAACCTCATTAATCTGCTGCGTAACCCGAACAAACGTCGTGCACTTCGAAAGCGCCTTGAGCGTGCGCGCTCCGACGTAAGTGCACGTCGAGCGCAACCCGCCCAAGATTTCCTGCACGGTGTGTTCGACCGGCCCACGCGCTTCCAGCGTGACGACTTTGCCCTCAGAAGCGCGATACTTAGCGACGCCGCCGGAATACATTTCCATCGCGAGGTCGCTGCTCATGCCGTAGAACTTGCGATACGTCTTGCCGTGGTCGTGCACTACTTCGCCGCCGGATTCGTCGTGGGCGGCGAGCATGCCGCCTAGCATCACGAAGTCTGCGCCGCCGCCGAAGGCTTTGGCTACGTCGCCGGGCACCGTGCAGCCGCCATCGCCGCAGATGTGGCCGCCGAGGCCGTGGGCGGCATCCGCGCATTCGATGATGGCGGAGAGTTGCGGGTAGCCGACGCCGGTCATCTTCCTCGTGGTGCAGACGCTGCCGGGGCCGATGCCGACTTTGACGATGTCAGCGCCCGCCAGGATCAGCGCTTCGGTGACGTCGGCGGTGACGACGTTTCCCGCCATGATGGTGGTTTTCGGATAGGCCTCACGAAAGCGTTTGACGAAATCGATGAAGGTTTCGGTGTAGCCGTTGGCCACATCGATGCAGACGAATTCGATGGCGTCGCCGGTGGCGTTTTTGACCACCTTGAATTTATCGAGATCAGCGGCGGTAATGCCCAGCGAATAGAACGCGTACTGATGTACCGGATGGTTGTTGTCGTTGAAGAAGGTGACGTAATCTTCAACCAGATAGTGCTTGTGCAGCGCGACGTGCATGTGATGCTTGGCTAACGCGGCGGCCATTTCAAACGTGCCGACGGTGTCCATGTTGGCAGCGATGATGGGTACGGTTTCGCTGTGGCGGCCGGAGTGGCGATATTTGTAGTCGCGCTTCAACTCAACCTTGGCGCGCGAGCCGAGCGTGGAGCGCTTGGGGCGGAACAGGACGTCTTTGAAATCAAGCTTAAGTTCTTCTTCGATGCGCATGGTGAATACCTCAATATGTAGCGTGCAAATCGCACTCCGCGACGTAATCCTGTGGGAGCGGTTCTACCGCGATTTCGTGCGTCTGGGGAATCGCGGTAGAACCGCTCCCACAAATCAGGAGCGGCGGCTGGCAAAAACGCAGACGTAAAAAAACGAGGTGTCGGCAAACTTTAAGTTCGATGACAACCCCGTGGTTGCAGCGAATTGTAGTGCCGAATCGGTAGACTCTGCCTTATGTCAGAAATAAACACAATTCACGCAAGCTATGCCCGCACCGCGCTCGAAAACGCGCGCCGCGAGTATCCGAATTTCACGATGCATTTTGTGCACAACGCAGCCGAAGCGCAGGCTTGCGAGCCCTCAACTCTGCATCCGATATTTTTTGGTAGCTATGACTGGCATTCGTGCGTTCATATGCACTGGTCAATGGCGCGATTGCTGAATCTTGCGCCAGACTCCAGCCACGCCAAGGCGATTGCTCCATGGTTCGACCGGCAGTTTGACGTCACAAAAGCGGAGGGTGAAGTCGCGTACTTCGCGCGCGATGGTGCGGCGCATTGGCAGCGGCCCTACGGTTGGGGCTGGTTGTTGAAGCTCTATTCGGAACTTGCGGTGTGCGTCCATCCACATTCCGAAAAATGGCGTGCAGGATTGCGTCCGCTCGCGGATTATCTGGCTGATGCGATGTTGCATCATGTGCAAACCGCCAACGCGCCGGTGCGCCACGGCGTGCATTCGAATACGTCGTTTTCGATGATTCATGCGTTGCGCTACGCGACGACGGTGGGTGATACGGAATTCATGGACGTCATCAAGGCCAAAGCGCGGCATTGGTTCGGCGCGGATCGCGACTATCGTCTGGCCTACGATTTTTCGGGCGAGGATTTTTTATCGCCGGGGTTGACTGAGGCATTGCTGATGTCGCTCGTGTTGCCGATTGATGAATTCCTTGCGTGGTTCGATGCGTTCTTGCCGGAACTCAAGGCGGGCGATTTTCGTGTGCTCGAACCCGCGGTGGTCACTAACGAGCATGACTCGAAGCAGGTGCATAACCACGGCCTCAATTTGTCGCGCGCATGGTGCATGCGCGGGATCATGCAAATGCTTGTGCCCGGCGGCGACCCGCGCTGGCAGCGCTTTGGAACGCTGTCGCGTGATCATGTGATTGCTGCGGAGGCGGCCATTACGGGCGGTGAATACGTCAGTACACATTGGCTGATTTCGTTTGCGCTACTGGCGGATACGGAGTGGGTCGCTTGAGCTCTGGAGACATTGCGCTCTCGTTGATGGCGCTGATGATCGTGCTGTTGGTCATCATTATCGTGTTGATCGTTACGCAAAAAGGAGCACTCGTTCGTCGCATCACCGGCGAACTCGGCGGTCAGCTGGAGCAGAAACATCGTGCCATGATCGGTGACGTCGGCGGCATGTTCAATCAAGTGAGTGAACGCGTGGGGCGCGACCTGACGCTGGCGAACAGCGGCACGCGTGAGGTAATCGGTACGCTGCAAGTGCAAGTTGTGCATTCGCTGTCACAACAGACCGAAGCGTCGCTGAAGCAACTCGCGCTCTTGCAACAAACACTTTCCACGCAACAGGACTCGCTCAAACGTGAAGTGCTCGAAGGCATGCTCGGGAAGATGGCCGAGCAGACGCGCGCTAATCAAGAGCTGCTGCAAAACACCTTGCGCTCGATGGGTGCGCAGATTACGCAGCAGGCCGAGACGATGACGAAGACCGTCGATGGGCGGCTGGAGCAAATCAGCGGCAAGGTCAACGAACGGCTTGACGAAGGTTTCAAGAAAACCAATGAGACGTTCGTGAGTGTGATGTCGCGCCTCGCAACCATTGACGAAGCGCAAAAGAAACTCGACGGCCTGACCACCAACGTGGTGAGTTTGCAGCAATTGCTCGGTGACAAGCG
>JAYWAQ010000605.1:0-3527 GCA_043782305.1 Burkholderiales bacterium | reverse complement strand
CTGCCTCTGCGCGGTTGGAGCGACCACGATCCAGAAACTCTGCGGTGAGTCCGACGCTGCCGCCGTTGCCGACGGCGAGGCCGCAATACGCAGAGGCGAGTGCGTTTTTTCCATCGCCCGCCGAGTATTGACCATAGCCGAGCACCGCTTCGCAACCGACGCGCTTTTTGAGCGCGATGTCGATCACGCCGGCAATAGCGTCGGATCCATACTGCGCAGCGGCTCCGTCACGCAGCACCTGAATGCTGTCGACAGCGAGCATCGGAATCGTGTTGAGATCGGTGCCTGTATTGCCGCGATTTCTGGCACCGAACAAGTTCACCAAAGCGCTGGTGTGCTTGCGTTTGCCGTTGACGAGGACCAGCGTTTGATCGGACCCGAGGCCACGCAAAGCCGCAGAGTCGACGAGGTCAGCACCATCTGCGCCGGTCTGCCTCGTCGAGTTAAACGAGGGCGATATGAATTGCAAAGTCTGCGCGAGATCGAACTGGCCGCCCTGCTCGGCTGACTTCGACAGCGGAATGAAATCAACCGGAACTGGTGTGTCGGTCGCCGAAGCGTTGGCGCGACGTGTACCGACGATGTTGATCTTGTCGACGACGACTGCTTCCGACTTGGCCTCGCCGGCGCCAGATGCGACTTGCGCAGAGACCTCGGCGCTCAATGCGGCAGCGATGGCTGTTGCGAGCAAGGTATATGTGTGACCGGTGCGTCGTTTCGCAAGATTGGTTGAAGGCATGCCGATTTTCCTTTTAATTTTGCCGCGGTTGCGCGTGTTCGTATCGAGTTTAGAGACGGCTTGGGCGTGCGGTCAAACGCATCGTGTGCCTCGCAATCAGGCACGTTGTTGATGCGCAACAAAACTCAATTGGCGCAATTTTTGCGAGTTTTTTCATGTATCAGCTTTTTAGTGCAATCGCTTGTTTCGTATGGGCTGAGGCGTCCATTAGCCGAAAGTCGCTAAGTAGGCTATTTGCGCGTCAGCCCAATTTGAGTGGCTATTTGCCTAAAAAGCTGTTGGGCTAAACCACCAACTTTGTTTGTCAATTAGCCAATGCCTTCCGCCCGGAACGCCCAGCCCGTAAATCGGCGTTCAACCAATGCCGTGATCGCGTATAGCGCGATGCCCAAAATCGCCAACGCCATCACGCCGGCGAAAACCAGCTCCACGTTAAACCCGGCCTGAGCGGCGAGCATCATCTGACCCAAACCCGAATTCGCGCCGATGGTCTCGGACACGACCGAGCCGACGAACGCGAGCGTAATCGCGACTTTAAGCGAGCCAAAAAAGTACGGCATGGAACGCGGAATGCCGACTTTCATGACGACGTCCAGCTTGCTCGCGCCGAGCGCACGCAGCACGTCCTGTAGCTCCGGCTCGGTGGTCGCCAGGCCCGTTGCCACGTTGACGACGATCGGAAAAAACGAGATTAGAAACGCGGTCAAAATCGCGGGAATCGTGCCGATGCCAAACCAGATGATGAGGATAGGCACGACGGCCACTTTCGGGATCGCGTTGAATGCGATCATCACCGGATACAGCGCGCCGTAAATCATCTTCGACCAGCCGATGCCGACACCGAGCACGAGCCCGAACACGATGGCGAGTGCGAAACCGAGCAGCGTCGTCATCAGCGTTTGCAGCGAGTTTTCCCAGATCGCAGGCCAATATTGCACCATTGCTTTCGCGATCAGCGTGGGCGGTGGCAGAACGGTGGTCGGCAGGCTGAACACGCGACATGCAATCTCCCACAGCACAAGCAGCGCGATGGTGAACAACAGCGGCGCGAGGATATTTTCTTTCCAGCGTTTCATCATGCGCTCCTAATGTTTTCCGATGTATGAACGAAGCTCATGCACCAGATCCTGAAACGGTTTGGTGTAGGTGATTTCGAGATCGCGCGGGCGCGGAAGATCGACGTGTTGCACCTTGACGATCTTGCCAGGTCGGTCGCTCATCACGTACACAGTATCTGCAAGGAACACCGCTTCGCGCAGATCATGCGTGACCAGCATCGCCGTGACGCCGCGGTTCTGGTGAATGTCTCGCGTCATGCACCACAACTCTTCGCGCGTAAAGGCGTCGAGCGCGCCGAATGGCTCGTCGAGCATCAAAATTTCCGGCTCGTGGATGAGCGCCCGGCAAATGCTCGTTCGTTGCTGCATGCCACCCGACAGCTGCCAGGGGAACTTTTCAGTGAAGCCGCCGAGCCCCACGGACTCGAGCAACGCGCGGGCTTTGTCGCGATACGCGGCCTTCTCCTTCCGGATGCGTGCACGATGCGGCTGCACAATTTCAAGCGGCAACAGCACGTTGTCCACCGCCGTGCGCCAAGGCAACAGGTTCGACGACTGAAACGCCATCCCTACCTCGCTGATCGGGCCCTTCACGGGCTGGCCCTCAATGGTGAGCATGCCTTCTGACGTGGGTTTAAGGCCGCTGATGAGCTTCATCATCGAGCTTTTGCCGCAGCCCGACGGCCCGACCACGGCGATGAATTCGCCCTTTTTGATCGTCAATGTCAACTGGTCGACCGCTTTGACCGCGTTCGCGCCTTGCCCGTAGGTCATGCTCACATTCTTGAGCTCGACCAGCGGTTGTCCCGCTTGCACCATGGTGCGTTTCCCCGATAGATATTGTTGGCAACGGCACGCAATTTGCGTACCGCGCCTTACTTAAATTTATCGGCAATGACCTTTTCCGGAGCTTCAATGAAAACAAGATTCCTGCTGGCGGCGCTCGCATTTGGTGCGGCCACTTTCGCGCAAGCCCAGACCCCGATCAAATTCGCACTGGATTGGCGCTTTGAGGGCCCGGCGGCGCCATTTTTTGTAGCACTCGACAAGGGCTACTACAAGGCCGAAGGGCTCGACGTGACGATCGACACCGGCAACGGTTCGACCGAAGCGATCAATCGCGCGGCGTCCGGCGCATATCAGTTTGTGTTCGGCGACATCAACACGCTGGTGCGCTTTCGCGATAACCCGGCGAATAAAAAGCTCAAAGTCGTGACCATGATTTACAACGCGCCGCCATTCGCGATTGTCTCGTTGAAGAAGTCCGGCATCAGCAAGCCGAAGGACCTGGAAGGCAAGACGCTCGGGGCTCCGGCAGCGGACGGTGCGTACGCGCAGTGGCCCGCGTTCGTGAGGAAGAACAATATCGACACCAGCAAGGTGAAGATCGAAAACGTCGGCTTCCCGGTGCGTGAGCCGATGCTCGTTGAGGGCAAGGTTGATGCGATCACAGCGTTCTCGTTTTCGTCATACATGAACCTGCGCGGTCGCGGCATTGCCCAGGACGACATCAACGTGATGCTGATGCGAAATTTGGGACTTGAGCTTTACGGCAACGGAATCATCGTGGACAGCGAATACGCAGCGAAAAATCCAAAGATTGTGCAGGGCTTTGTTCGCGCAACGATCAAGGGTTTCACGGACACGATTGCCGACCCGAAAGGCTCCATGCCGGGGCTCGTGAAACGTAACAACATCCTGAATGACGGGCAGGAATTTGTGCGCCTGAA
>JAYWAQ010000604.1:0-3535 GCA_043782305.1 Burkholderiales bacterium | reverse complement strand
CGGCGGCGCGCTGGCAAGACGGCGGTGTGGTGCGAGGATGATGGCGGAGTTGTGTTTCGATGGCTTGATTGCGGACTAAACTTTGGCTCTGAATATAGGTATCAGCTTTACCGTGAAAGCCATATTTCACATGGGCTAGGCTCATAAAACGCAAAATATCGAGTTAAGCAAAAATCCGCACTTAGCCTCAATGCAACGGCGCTTTCAGCAATAAAGCTGAACCCTAACTCGATCCGCAAAGAACCCTTCAAACCCGTCACCGAACTTCCGCCACCTTCAAGCTCCCTCGCACAGTCAGCGTCACCCGATCCCGCTCTCCACCCGCTTTATCCAGCAACCGAATCGTGAAATTTCCTGCGGTGGGGGACCAGAATCCGTTGCCTTCTGGGCAGCCGAGTGATTCGCCGTTGACCTCCCAGCAAGCCGCCTGTGCGAAGTCGCCGCTCTTCAATGCGACGCGCTGATTTTTTGTGGGGATGTCCGGGTCGAGCGCGATGATGGTGCCGTCGGTGGGCGAGAGTATGCGGACGCCGGAGCCGCTGGTTTCTCGGGCGGCGACTTGCACTGGTGTGCTGCCATTGGGCTCCGTGCCGCGCGCGAACCATTCGTCGCGTGAGGCCTCCAGGCGATCCGAGAAACTGACCGGGCGTTTGACCAATGTGGCGGGCGCTGCCGCCGGGCGACTCACGCCGTAGCGCGTCGCCGCAGCATCCATCACGTCCGCCCAGATCGGCCCAGCGCCGGTGATGCCGGTGACGCTGTGCATCGGCGCGCCGCTGGCGTTGCCGACCCACACGCCGACGGTGACGCGTGTGTTGAAGCCCATCGTCCAGTTGTCGCGCATGTCTTTGCTGGTGCCGGTTTTGACCGCCGCCCAGTGCGACAGCGCGAGCGGATTGTCGAACCCGAACGTGACGTAGCGCGCGCCACGATCAGCGAGCATGTCGGCGAGGAGCCATGCAGTGGGTTCTGAGAAGATTCGCGCCGATTTTGTAGGAGCGGCTCCGCCGCGAATCATGGGTGCGGCGGCGCCACAGGTCGCGGCAGAGCCGCTCCTACAGGTGAATGCGAGCGCAGACCATTGCCCACCATTCGCAATCGCGCGATACGCATTCGTCAGCTCAAGCAGCGACACATCCGCGCTGCCGAGCGCGAGCGAAAAACCGTAGTGCTCGGGGTCGTCAACGAGCGTCGTGAGGCCGGCGCGCTTGAGCAGCGCATGCGAAGGCGCTACGCCCACGAGTGTGAGCGCGCGGATCGCGGGCACGTTAAGCGAAGACGCGAGCGCAGTGCGCACAGTGACCGGGCCAACGTATTCGTGCGCGTAGTTCTGCGGCGTGTACGCACCGCCGCCGACGTCCACCGAAAATGGCGCGTCGTCAAGCAGCGTCGCGGCGGTGAACAGATTTTTCTCGATGCCCAGACCGTAGATGAAGGGCTTGAGCGTCGAGCCTGCCTGCCGCGGCGCGCGCGCAGCGTCAACTTCTCCCGCTTCAGACAATCGGCCCGACGAGCCGACATAGGCGAGCACGTCGCCGGTCGCGTTGTCGATGACGACGACGGCTGCGTCATGCGCATTGCGACCGCTGATTTGCGGTAAGTGTTTGGCGATGGCATCACGCGCGGCGACTTGCAGTTCACGATCCAGAGTCGTCGTTGTCGTTTGTGGCGGCAGGTACTTCGCGACATGCTGCGCGATGGATTCCGCGTCGGAGCGCAGGCTGGAGGTGCTGCTCCAGCGATCAATCGAATAAGCAAGTGCTGCGCAGTCGCCTTTTGGATCAAGGCCTTTGAGCACTTCACAGGCGCGGCGCTCCACGATTGCACGAGACGCCTGCGGGCTGCGAATCAGCGCAGCGAGCAGGGCGGATTCTGTAGCGTTCAGGCCGTGCGGCGATTTGCCGAACAGGAATTCGGCCGCTGCGCCAATCCCCTGTATTTCCCCACGAAAAAAGAGCGTGTTGAGATAGGTTTCCAGAATCTGCTGCTTTGACCATTCACGCTCAAGCGCCCACGCGGCCTGCGCCTGATCCACTTTTTGCTGCACGGTACGGCCATCGCTCGCGCGCGTGAGTGACTTGTCCATCATCGCTGCAACCTGCATCGAGATGCTGCTGGCGCCGCGCAACGTAGTTCCGCCGCGCAGATTGGTGATCGCCGCCGACGCAGCGGCGCGCAGATCGACGCCACCGTGCTCGAAGAAGCGTTTGTCTTCGGACGCGAGCACCGCATCAATCAGCGCGGGCGAAATTTGATCCAGTGGCGTCCACTTCGAGCGACGCACTTTGTCGTCGGTGCGGATGTGCTGGAGGGGCGCACCGTTGCGGTCGAGGATGATGCGTTCGCTGGGGGTGTAGTTGGTGCGGAGGGATTCGTACGTAGGTGTTGCCGCGAGCGCAATTGACGCAACAAAAGCGGCCACAACTCCCGCGAAAGTAGGAAGGAAACCCTGCCGAGTAGTTGTAGGGCGGGCACGGCCCGCCTCGTCCACACCGGCGGGCAGTGCCTGCCCTACGATGTGTGGTTCCCTCTCCCCCGGAGGGATAGGGTTAGGGAGAGGGGGAATGTGACTTGGAGTGCCACGGTGACCGTTTATGCCACCGTCCCCCTCTCCCCAGCCCTCCCCCTCCAGGGGGGAGGGGGCCGAGTCAAGCAACATCAGCATTACGGTTCGATCTCAAACACCGCGTTGCCGAGCTGTCCGTTTACCTCTGGCGAATACATCGCTTCGGCGTGTGTCGGCGGCAATGCGAACTTGCCCGGCGTGGTCAGACGCAGCTCGTAGGTAAAGCTGTGCGCCCCTTTTGGTGCCCATTCAAACGATGAACGAACATTGGTAAAGGTGCGCTCAATGTAGCGATAACCGCTCCACGATTGCGGCAGTTCGGCCGTCGTTCCGAGCTTCGCAAGACCACCCAACACTGTGCTGCCAGCAGGCACGGGATCGTCAATCGCCAGCCAGCCGACACCCGCCTTGTTGTCTGCCGTCACCGTCACCTGAATGATGTCGCCGACACTGTAATGGCCCGCGCGCTTCTGCTGCACGGGTTTGAAGGCTTTGCTCACGGTGATGCCGTTGTCGACCTTGCCTGCGAGCGGGACAGGCGCGCGCAATTGCGCGTGCGCCCACGGCTCGCCTTTGCCAAGATGTTCAACCGACACGCCTGTCGCGTTGCCGCTCCAGGGGAATGTCAATTCGCCTTCCGTCGTGTTGCTGTCCCACACCACTTCTTTGGTTTCGTTGTTGTACGTGACACGGGTGCGGCCATCGGCGGACGCCTGCTTGTTGTGGCGCTCCAGCGCGAATGCCGCCCACAAGTTGGCCTGCGTGCTGTAGAAATAGCCGCCGCGTTGCATGCGGATATTCAAGCCTTTGAGTAGCGGCAGTTTGAACTCGGCGAGTTCGCGCGTATCCAGACTCAAACGGAACATGCGCGCCATCGTGTAGTCATCGCTTCGCATGAAATACCAGCGGTCGTCGCTGCGGGCGATGGAGGCTACGTTCGCTGCAACCTTGATGTTGTCGTGCAATTCC
>JAYWAQ010000603.1:0-3541 GCA_043782305.1 Burkholderiales bacterium | reverse complement strand
TTGGCAGAAATCTGGCGGCATCTGAAAGGTCGATGTGGGCAATTGAAGTTGATATCGCTTGATCACGGTCGCGATGAAACGCACGACGATGAAATTGATCGTATTCAAGTGCCTAGATTGTCCGACGCGACCATCAAGCAAATTTTGACTGGCCACATCGGCGAGTCCCGTGAGATTGATCGCTGGGTAGAAATTTGCGAGGGATCGCCGCGAGTGGCGCAAGCTGTGGCTGAAAACTTGCGGGCCAATCCCGACGACTTACTGAAGCCGCCTTCCACCGTACCTATTTGGGCGAGATTTCTGCACAGCTACGGGAAACGTGACGAAGCTACGGCTCGCCAAATCGACTGCGTGACGCAGCACCTTGCGTTATTCAGTCGCTTTGGCTATGAAGCGCCGGTAGCGGATGAAGCCATCTATATTGCAGGCCTCGTGCAAAAGGTCGATCCCACGATTGGATGGGCGAGATTTCAAGAAATCGTAAAGGACTTGCGATCGCGCCGGGTACTTCAGGGGAGCAAGACACTGTTCTTCGTTCCACGCGCAATCCACATTTATCTTTGGCAGCAATTTTGGCAAAACTACGGCAACGGTTTCGACTTCAAATCGATCTTCGCTGCGATGCCCGAGTCGCTGCACACTTGGTTTATCAGTATGTTCAAGTATGCAGGGCAAGCGGCGGCCGACCACGTAATTGAAGACATCTTAAGCATCGGTGGTCTGTACTCGGACAAAGCCACCCTGATGTCTTCAAAGGGTTCCCAGTTTTTGTCGACTTTGGCAGAGGCCAATCCCAGTGCCGTCACAAAATTGCTTGAGGCGACTATTGGCGATTGGACGGAAGCAGAACTCTTGGAGTTCGAAGAGAACAGGCAGAGTGTTGTCTGGACGCTTGAGAAGCTGGCGGTTTGGCCGTCGCTCACGGTACGCGCCATTGGGTTGTTGGCGCGCTTGGCAGTCTGTGAGAACGCAAGTAACTCAAACAACGCTACCGGAACCGTGATTGGGCTGTTTCGAATCGGCCCCGAAATGGCCGCAACTGAGGCTTCGCCACAAATCCGACTCCCAGCGCTACTAAAACTGCTGAGGTCGAGCGTGGACGGTGAACGGCGCTTAGGACTTAAGGCAATTGCCGCAGCACTCGATACGCGGGGTATGGGATTTCGTTTTGTGGGCCCTGAGTATCAGGGACTAAAAGCGCGTGCCCAGCTGTGGATGCCGAAGACTCATGACGAATGGTGGGACGCACTACACCAATATTTCACCGCATTCGTGGAAGAAACCAAGAATTGGCCACCTCATCTCGACAAGGAACTTGGCGAATCGCTACTTGAAGTGATCAATCAGCAAATAGCGATACCGGTGTGCACGAATCTAGCATTTGAGATTCTTGAAAAGCTTCTTAATGATCAGGAATTTAGCGCCAGCAAACTAAATGACTTTTTCTGGAATTGGCAAGAGTATCGAGATACCGAAGATCACGAAGAGATCGTCAAGAAGCTGCGATCTATGCAGCGCCGCTATGTATCGCGCAGCTTGGCGAGCCGGTTTCAGCGCTATGTCGTCGATCTCGAGTACTTGGAGTGGGATGACGACCTGCGCGAACAACACATGAAACGGCGAAGTCGCTGTAAAGCTCTAGTCAATGGTATTGCCACGCGAATTGCGCGGCACCCGGAAAAGTTCGACGAGGTGCAGCATCTGCTCGCGCCACAGAGTAGCGCACCGGCACTCTGGCACTTCGCAGAACAACTCGCGATACATGATGTGAACCGAGTTTTTTTGCCGAAACTAGTCCTTTTGGCATTGGAGACCAAACATCAAGTCTGTCTGCACGGTTACCTATCTCAGGTACTGATTCAAGATCCCAAGCTTTACTTTGACACGCTCCATCAGCTTCTAGGGGCCGAGAATTCAGCGTGGTTGGGCGCAACCATTGCACTACGTTCCGACTATGACGACGAACTCTTCGTTCGTTGCTTGGACGCATACGAACGCGGGTGGATCATCGGTGCACCTTTTTCAAATCTTCGGTATGGCAAGTCTTGGCAAGCGGTTCCTCCTGCTCGCATCGGGCATTTGCTCCAGCACTTAAACGCAAGAAGTGATAATGAGGCGCAGCACTTACTCATCGACTTGCTCGATGCGCTGCCCTTTAATAACGATTCGCCGTTTACTGCACAGTTTGTGTTCGACGTAGTTTCACGCGCGATTCCCGATGACGAGGGGTGGCGGAGCGTCCGAGGACATACTTGGAAGAAGGTTTGCGAAAAACTTGTCACATGGGATCAGAAGTACACGTTGTCCATACTGGATGCAATACTGGCTGATATGGCCAACGTTTATCGACTGACCTACGACTCCTTCGTCGCGCCGCTTGCGACTGAAATCGTGCGAGCTAACCCTACCGGGGCTTGGCAGATCGTCAAAGCGCATTTCGAAGCGAGTCTGCCCCGATGGCGATTTGATGTGGTGCACTGGTTGAAGGGCGGAGCGAATTCGTTCCATGATAGCGAGCCTCGGGGCGCGATCGCTGAATTTCCAATTGATACGCTACTGCAGTGGGTTGAGGTCGAGCCTGAATCTCGATCCGGCCTTATTGCGCATGCAGTACCTAAGACTCTCGATGACGAAGGCGGCGGAAGGCTTACGCGAGAACTTTTGAGCCGTTACGGACACTTCGAAGGTACTAGAAGCGGGATCGGGGCAGTCTTCCACTCAGGCGGATGGTCAGGGCCAACGAGCGAGCATCTTAAAAGACGTCGCGAAAAATTCCGCAAGTGGCTAGCAAGCGGATTTGAGGCGGAAGTGGTGCAATGGATCGAGTCAGAACTTGAATATCTCGACCGGGAAATTGAACGTGAATTGATCAGCGAGGAACGCTCACGTTTTAACTAAATCGGCCAACAGTTCCCTCCCTTGCGACCCCCATCACCGTTGCAGTGCAACGCGCTTCGACGCGTGTGACGCAGCGCCGCAGCTATTCGAGCTTCGCGTTGACTACGCCTTCATCCATGCGTCGCGCCTTTCGCGTAGCGTGCGCTCGATGAGTGGTGCGAAGTCTGCGTAATCCATCAGGGTGCGGCTGAGCTGCGACACGAAATCGGCGTCGGTTCCGAACAGTCGCTTGCCAAGCGTGAGGGCTTGTCTTGCAACGATGGGGCCAGCCGTGCGCAGATCAATCAGATCAACGGGGCGTCCGCTCGCAGCGCCGAGTGCGCGAATGAGCGTGAGTTTTTCGTCTGCATTGAGAGGTGTCGCGTATCTAACGGCGATGTCCAGATCACTATCGAAGCGGGCCGTGCCCTGTGCGACCGAGCCAAAGATGACGGCGAGTTCGAGCCCATCGATCATTTGCAGCGCGTTGAGGATTTCAGTGGACATGCGGGCAGTTTATCGCTTGCGTGGACTGGCTTGCATAGATACGTGGGCCAAAATGTATTGTTCACATTTGGAGATTCACCTGATGGTGGAAGAGTGGGTTCGCAGGTTCCCTCCCCCAGCGGGGGAGGGTTAGGGTGGGGGTAGCTTCGTAAGCAGA
>JAYWAQ010000602.1:0-9843 GCA_043782305.1 Burkholderiales bacterium | reverse complement strand
CCGCCGAACGCAATCGTCGGAAAGAAAACGACCAGCGTCGTATTGGAATAAAGCGGTGTTGACAGCAATGTGACCGACTCGACGCCATAGCGATAGTTCGCCGCGCGGCGCACATGCGCCCAGCGCATCGCGAAGGCCTGAACAATGCCTTTCGGCTCGCCGGTCGTGCCCGATGAATAGATGATGTTGAACGGCCAGCTCGGCTCGGGTTGCACGGGCGCGGGTCTCGCGCCAACGGGGGCGAGCCATTCATCGAGACTTTTGGCAATTTCGGAATTGTCGAGTGCGACGCGAGCAATAGCGCCGTCTTGCGCGGGGCCGACAACGGCCGCAGCGCTGGCATCGGTAAACAGAATGCGCGCTCCAGCGTCTTCAATCATGCGCACGAGGCTTGCGGGCGTAGAGCCCGGCGCAAGCGGCGCGACGGCCACACCTGCGCGCAATGCGCCGAGAAATATTGCGGCATAGTTCACCGAAGACGATGCGCAGATCGCTATCGACTCGCCTGCCTTCACGCCGTCGCGTTGCAAGCTGGCAGTAATGCGATCCATCAGCGCATCGAGCGCACCGTATGTCAACGCGCGTGAAGAACTGGTCTCGGACAGCGCCAGACGATTCGGCGCAGATAACGCGTGAAGATGAACGAGTTCAGCGACGCTGCCAAACTCTGCGTTGATCGCCGATTGAAAATCGTTCACGCTGTGTGGCTACTTCAGTTCAGCGAGCGCCGCATCAAACGCAGCTTTGTCCGACAACGTCAAACATTTCACATCCGGCGCGATGCGCTTGACCATACCCGCAAGGACTTTGCCCGGGCCGCATTCGACGATGTGAGTAACGCCTTGCATCGCGAATTTTTCAATGGTTTCGATCCAGCGAACGGGCTTGAACAATTGCTCCGCGAGAACGAGGCGAATGCCTGCTGCGTCGCCCGCAACATCCACGGTTGCGTTGTGCAGCACGGCGATATTCGGCGGCTGAAAATCGGCGCGATTTAACGCGATGGCAATGGCTTCGGCGGCGGGGCGCATGAGTTCACAATGACTCGGCACGCTCATCGGCAACATCAGCGCGCGCTTGGCACCGGCCTCCTTCGCGAGCACGATCGCGCGTTCCACCGCTGTTCGGTGACCGCCGATGACGATCTGACCCGGCGCGTTCAGATTGCAGCAGGACACGACTTCGCCCTGGCTGGCTTTCTCGCACACTTCGGCAAGTGCTGCGGGTTCGATTCCAAGTACTGCCGCCATGCCGCCAATGCCGGCGGGAACCGCGTCCTGCATCGCTTGCGAGCGGGCTTTAACAAGCTTCATGGCGGAGGCGAAATCGAGCGATCCGGATGCCACGAGCGCGGCGTATTCGCCCAGGCTGTGTCCCGCGACCAGCAGAGGTTTCGGCCCACCGGAAGCGAGCCATGCGTTCCACACGGCGACGTCAGCAGCGAGCATCGCGGGCTGCGTATTGGTGGTGATATTGAGCGATTCGCTGGGGCCCTCGGTGATCAGCGCCGTGAGCGGTGCGCCGAGCGCGGCATCGGCTGTGGCCAGCGTTTCATCAATTTGCGCAAGCCCGGCATAACCCGCCATCATCCCCACCGACTGTGATCCCTGACCGGGAAAAACGAATGCTAGTTTCATATCAGCTTTCTGTTGAAGGCCCCGTTACATTGGGGCTAACGCTTGATTTATTTTATTGTCGACTTGTGGCTTTTATTGCGTTTAGCGCTATTGCAACGGCGCTCTCGCGAAAAAGTCGTAGGGTCAACGCTGTGCGCCCTCGGCTTCAAGCGTTACCGTCGTGGCAATGCTCACCACCGTATGAGCGCGCTACCCCATGTAAATCCCCCGCCGACACCCACCGTTTGCACCAGGTCACCCGCTTTGATCCGTCCGTCACGAACGGCCGTGTCCAGCGCCAACGGGATCGATGCAGCCGACGTATTGCCCTGCCCTTGCACCGTAACAATCGTTTTCTCTGGCGCAACGCCCAGCTTTTTGCCGGTGGCATCGATGATGCGAGTATTGGCCTGATGCGGCACCAGCCAGTCGATATCGGCGGCAGTCATCTTGGCCATCGCGAGCGTTTCGTTGCACACGTCGGCCATCACATTGACCGCCATTTTGAAGACGGCCGGGCCGTCCATGTGCACATGCGGATCGCCAAACACCACGCCATTTCGCACGTGACCGGGCACGTTAAGGATGGCGCGGCGGCTGCCGTCGGAGTAGAGCTTGGTCGCGAGGATGCCAGGAGCGTCCGAGCGCGTGAGCACGACCGCCCCGGCACCGTCGCCGAACAGCACACAGGTCGTGCGATCCTGCCAGTTCAGTATCCGCGAGTAAATTTCAGCGCCGATCACCAGCGCATTTTTGTAAGCGCCCGTTGAGACCATTTTGTCGACGATCGACAGGGCGTAGACGAAGCCAGAACACACCGCTTGAATGTCAAAGGCCACCGCGTTTTTCGCGCCGAGTTTGTCCTGCACGATGCAGGCGGTGCTTGGGAAAATGACGTCGGGGGTCGTAGTTGCGACGACCAGCAAATCAATGTTCGTCGCGGTGAGGCCCGCCGCTTCGAGCGCACGCTGCGCTGCGACGAGCGCAAGGTCACTGGTTTCTTCGCCGTCGGCAGCGATGTGTCGCGAACGAATACCGGAGCGCGTACGAATCCACTCGTCCGAAGTGTCGACAAATTTCGACAGGTCATCGTTAGTGAGGATTTTTTCCGGAAGATAGCTTCCGGTCGAGATAATTTTGGTGAACACAGGCGGGAGATTCACAGCGGGGACACTGATTTAATCAGCAAATGCGCCGATACCGAAACGCACACCAAGACAGCGCGAACGGGTCTTAACTGCTGCTAACAGCGGCTGCGGATTGAGCGGATGCCGTCTGCGTATGAAACGCTGTGACGCGTTCGGTCAACTCAGCAATCAGGTTATGGCGCGCCTCATCGTCGGCCCGCTCAATCGCCGTGACGAAACCGGGTACGTCCGCGCCACCATGGCTCTTGACGACGATTCCGCGCAAACCCAACAGCGTTGCGCCGTTGTGCTGCGACGGATCGAGTCGGCCTTTAAAGCGCTTCAACACCGGATACGAAAACGCCGCGGCCGCCTTCGACAGCGGCGTTCGGGCAAACTCTTCGCGCAGCATTTGCGTCATCAAACGCGCAAGACCTTCTGAGGACTTGAGTGCGACATTGCCGACAAATCCATCGCAAACAACGACATCGACTTTGTCAGCATAAATATCGGTGCCTTCGATATTGCCGATGAAATTCAGGTCCGTCGCACGGATCAATTCAGCCGCAGCTTTGACGATTTCGTTGCCCTTCATATCCTCTTCGCCAATGTTCAAAAGGCCCACCGTCGGGCGAGCCTTTTGCGTGAGCGTGGACGAGAGCGCCGCGCCCATGATGGCGAACTGCAACAGGTGTTCTGCCGTGCAATCAACGTTAGCGCCCAGATCGAGCATCAGCGCGCCATGATCGGCGTCCTTGACGTGGCCCTTGAGCGACGGCATGACGGAGGCAATCGCAGGGCGGTCAATGCCGGGCAAGGTCTTTAGAACGAAGCGCGCGGTGGCCATCAGCGCCCCCGTATTGCCAGCACTCACGCAGGCGTCGGCCCGCCCGTCTTTGACCGCATTGAGCGCGAGACGGAGGCTCGAATTTTTCTTGTTTTTGAGCGACAGGGCTGGCGATTCATCCATGCCAACCACTTCTGTGGCGACGATGTGAGTCACCCGATTTGCGTCGGCGGCAGGTATGCTTTTTTCGGCAATCGCGAGGGACGACTGAAGCCCGACCAGCAGCACATGTGCGTCGGGGCGTCTGGCAAGAAACTGCGCTGCGGCGGGCAGCGTGACCGCCGCGCCATGGTCGCCGCCGTCGACATCAATGGCGATGCGCATCGGTGCAGACAGTAAGTAGCTAGGCGGCCGGAGCTGTGTTTAGCAGGGGCTGAGGCCGACTACTCGTCAGCTTTGGTCTGCACAACCTTCACGCCACGGTAGAAACCGGTGGGGCTGATGTGGTGACGACGATGCACTTCGCCGGTCGTTGGCTCAACGCCCAGATTCGGCGCGGTAAGACCATTGTGAGCGCGGTGCATGCCACGTTTTGAAGGGGATTTTTTGTTTTGTTGAACGGCCATGATTGACTCCTGATTCGTACTTACGTAACTATAAAAACTAACGCTAATTAAATTCGTGCGTGCGAGGCGCATCCGCAGCATCGCACTTTTGGCATCTCGGCACATATGGTATCGAGAGCAACAATTCATCTTCTACAAGTTCGAGCGCCGAGGTTTTTTCATTCGCCTCAATGCACTCAAACGCTTCATCTTCCCAACGTGCAAGCTCCGTAGCATCCTGAGCCACATGGATCACTGATTGTGAATCCACCGGCAGCTCAAACCCCGCACCGCAGGACTGACAGGTCAAACCTATCGATCCCGCCACCGACACCACAAATCCAATGCGACCGGAAATCTTGGCTTCGAGACACCGCACTGAGCCGCTTACGGCGTGTACGACTGCGTCGCCTTCGGTCGTTCTTGCCAGCATTTCGGCACTGAGCGATCCTGAGATTTCGTAGCCGAACCGGGCAAATTGCGACGCATTCTGGCGATACTTCCAGTCGGCGTCGGTTTTGACTTTCTCGGTTTTTTGAGCGTCTTTGATGCTAATTTTGGCCTCCAGACGATCAATTTACGGGCTGCGAGCGCACCGCTTGCATGCCAACCATCGGAATGACGAAAGCCCATGATTATAACTATTTTCAGATGACAGCGCTACTACACTCCCAGCTATATGCCCTACCCGCTCATTCTCGCCTCAACCTCCCGCTACCGCCGCGAACTGCTCGAACGGCTGGCGATCCCGTTTTCGGTCGTAAAGCCAGAGGTTGACGAGGCGCAGCTTGAACGCGAATCGCCTCTGGCAAACTGCCGCCGGTTAGCACTGGAAAAAGCGTCCGCCGTCGCAGCGAAACACGCCGACGCCGTCGTCATCGGCTCCGATCAGGTGTTGGACCTCGACGGTGAGGCAATGTCCAAACCCGGCGATTTCGCCACTGCGCTGGCTCAGCTCAAGCGCTGCCAGGGCCGGACGCTCATTTGCTTCACCGCGCTTTGCGTGATGGCACCGGGGCGTGCGCCGCTCATTGACGTGGTACCGACCGAAATCGTTTACCGAAATCTGCCTGACGAGGCCCTCATCGCTTATCTCGAACGCGAACAACCGTTCGACGCTGCGGGCGCAGTAAAGGTTGAAACCAATGGCATCACGCTGCTCTCAGCCCTACGTAGCGACGACCCCACGGCGATTATCGGACTGCCACTAATCCGGTTGACGGATTTTTTGCGTGAACTGGGCGCGCTATGAGCGGAACGCTCTATCTGGTGCCCAATCTTCTCGGGCTCTGCGACCCCACGAACGTTCTGCCCGCACGCACGCTGGCCATCGCGCGACAACTTTCTCACTTCATCGTAGAAACGCCCAAAGTCGCCCGAGCTTTTTTGAAAGCCGTGTCACCCGACCGCGTCATCGCCGACATCGCGATGCTGCCGTGCGATCCCGCGAAGCCCGCGATGGATCAATGCGCCGCGTGGCTCAAATCGGGCATCGACGTTGGCGTCGTCTCCGACGCCGGTTGCCCCGGCATGGCTGACCCAGGTGCCGCCTTCGTTGCACTCGCACATCGGATCGGCGCAAAAGTGGTTCCGCTGGTCGGCCCCTCGTCCGTTTTGTTGGGCCTGATGGCGAGCGGCATGAACGGCCAGCTATTCACGTTTCATGGCTATCTTCCGAGCAAAGCCCCCGAGCGGGACACCACGTTGAAAACCATCGACCGCCTGGTCAAAGCCACCGGCGGAACGCACATCTTCATCGAAACGCCGTACCGCAACGCACCGATGATCGACGCGATCCGGATGACGGTCAGCGGCGGCATTGATCTGTGTGTCGCCCAAGCGCTTTCAAGTGAACAGGAAACAATCATCTGCAAACCAGTCAGCGAGTGGACTGATCCGGACCGGATTCGACTTTCACAAAAGGAGCCGACGCTCTTTTTGCTGGGCGCGCTGCAATAGTTGGAAATCGCACGGAATATCCGCTTGAAATAAAAGTGCCGCGGTTGACAGCTTTATCGCCTAATCCAGTACTCACTGGGGCCGAATAACGTTTTGGTCGATAGTCGAGTTTAATCAAATAAGTTCTCTAGCCCATTTTTCAGTGGGCGTTTCAGCAAAAAGCTATAACAGTGTGGTTGACGTCTCGGCGCAGGAGGTGACAATGGCACGCCGATCACTTTTCTCCGAACATCACGTCCATTTCATGCAGCCCGCCATCCCGACCGAACTCGTGCGCCGCGAGCTTGACGCCGTGTGCAGCAGCGCGACGTTCGTGCGCTCGCCACAACACCAGCGACTGCTGCGCTATCTGGTGGAGGAACTGCTCGCGGATCGTCTGGCCAATCTCCGGGAAATTCATCTCGGCGTACACATTTTCGGGCGCGCAGCCGCGCATTTCGACCCCGCCACGGACAGCACGGTTCGGGTAGAAGCGCGACGACTGAGGGCACGACTGATGCGGTACTACGCAAACGCGGGAGCCGACGCGCGCATCATTATCGAGTTGCCGCTGGGTAGCTACATTCCCACTTTGCGAAGGATCGCTCCGTCACAGCGCGTCGAAGACAACGACCCATTGCGTCCCGTCATTGTTGTGCTTCCGATTGACGGGCTCGGTGGCACAGAAAATGGCAACGTTGCCGCATGGAGCGACGCGCTCACCGAAGAAATCACTGACGCCCTGGCCCGTTCGCTTGACGTGCGCGTGGTCGCCCGCACCTCCGCGATGCAATTCAAAAACGTTCGCCGTGACATTCGCGAAATTGCGACAACCTTGTCGGCCGACATTCTGATCGAGGGTAGTCTGCAACAGGAGAACGATCAGTTACGCGCCATCGTGCAGATCGTCGCGGCCAACGACGGACTGCACCTGTGGTCAGACTCGGTCATAGGAACCACGTTAGCGCGCTTCCATTTTTTTGACACTGTGACGGCGATGGTTCGGGGAGCGCTGCCCGCTGTGATCGCAACGGTGCGTCATCCGCAAGCAGATAACGCAGCGATCGTGGCCGACGATGCTTCGTTGCGCCCGCAGAATCGCGCCGTCGCATCAACCTCAAGCCCGCCTGCGCCCGCAGTCTCCGAGACCGTGCGAGACATGTTTGAGCGCGGCAACATCGCGATTCGCGTTCGTACGACCGATTCGATTGCACGTGCGACGGCGCTTTTCCTGCAAGTCACGACCGACGCACCGGAGTTCGCGCGCGGCCATGCCGCTTACGCCATCGCGCTGCTTCAGCAAGTGGGGATGACGATGCGTGCGGCGTCTGATGCGGCAACGCTCATGCGCTCAGCGTGCGCGAAAGCGCTGGCGCTCGATCCGCAACTGCCGGAGGCGCACGCCACACTCGGCATGTTTTCTTTCTACTACGAGCACGATTGGGCTAGTGCGGAGCGCGAACTCTTGCGCGCCATTCACTTTGGCCCGAGTTACGTCTCGGCGCATCGCTCCTATGCGTTTGGACTCATGTTCATGCGTCGCTTTGACGAAGCTGAACGCAATTTCGCGAACGCGCGAGCGCTTGATCCGCTGGATGCGCAAACGCGGGTAAATCAAGGCGTGCTGCGTCTCTATCAACGCCGCTTCAATGAGGCGCGCGAAGTGTTTGACGGCATGCTTGAGGCCGACTCGAACAACGTCATCGCACGCACGCTGTTGGCCTACACCTGCCTGCATTCGGGTGATGCGACGCAGGCTGAGCGGCACTATCGCGAAGCCATCGTGCGCCATCCCGATCTCAGCATCGGTCACTGTGGGCTCGCGGTGTGTCTGGCGCTGGTCGGTCGTGTTGACGAAGCAAAACACTCGCAAGCCGCACTGGTGAATTACGCCAGGACAGCTTTTGTTTCTCCTTACCAATTCGCGATGATCGAATGCGTATTGGGCAACGATCTCGCTGCGCTCAACGAACTGGAGCGAGCAGCCATCGCATGCGACTACAACTTCTTGTGCAGCGCGGTTGATCCGATTTTTGATCGACTGCACGGTACTGCCGGCTGGACTTCGTTGATGCGCCGCTTCGGTTTGCCCGAGCATTAAACCATTGCGCACGACAATCGTGCCGGTAGTGGAACCACGACGCAAGCTGTATTCGCTGCGCGATTTGTAACCTGCCCGTCGTTGTTTGGACGCGCGTCGGTGTCAGGGCCAAAGTCGGCAGCCGAGCGGCCAAACACATGCACACCCCGGTGCATTTCACGAAAATTAGCCAGCCGGTTTGCCAGCAATTCCTGCAGCACATAGGGAAGCAGCTTCTGGCGCCGCGGTGAGCGCGCGAACTCAGCGCTGGCGCAAACGATATTTGACTCGCGCCGTACGATGTCACTGGGGATCGCGGGTTGCATGGAAGGGCGTTGGCTCCGTGATAGGTGGCATTCAGATGTAACCGTTGTGACACCTGAGGACGGGTCGGAAACCGGTTTGCCCTGAAAAAACTACTCACAATGGGGCTTCGTCAAATCAGCACGCCTTACAGCAGGACGTACAGATTTGCGACAGCGAATTAAGACTGACTGGATTACCCATTTCCGGCAGTGGTGACGACACCCATGCAGCAGCAGGAGACAACCCATTGAACAAGCTAGCATTCCGCCGTACGACGCTTTTGGCGGTCACAACTCTGGCAGCGCTATGCGCTGCGTTTGCAAGTAACGCAACAGTTCGAGCAGACGCTATAACGGCGCAGGCTGTGCCGTCTGGTCGCGTGGCTCTAGCCGGACATGTGCTGCCAGCGTTGACCACCGCGACCCTCGACAGTTCAAAGACGAAAGCGATCACTGACGACGAGCCGCTGACGCTGACGGTGGTACTCAATCGCTCCGATCCTGATGGCTTTGCCGCTTATCTGGCGGACGTGTATGACCCGGCCTCACCAACGGTCCGACAATTCCTGACGCCGACGCAGGTTTCGGATCGGTTCGGGCCGTCACAGGCCGCGTATGACAGCGTTCAGCACTATCTCGCCGACGCCAAGTTGCAACTCGTCGAGGCGTCTGTCAATCGCATGACGTTGTCGGTTCGCGGAACGCGCATCGACGTCGAGCGCGCGTTCGCGGTAACGATCAACGATTACCAGCAGGAAAGTCGTAAATTTTTTGCCAATGCGGCTGAACCGTCGCTGCCGTCGGCCATCGCCACGAACGTGCAGGCGGTCACCGGTCTGTCCAATCTCGCTGTACCCGTGCGGCCACAGCCGCAAACCCAAGCGTTTCGGCGTGCACTATGTACCGTCATCGCGGCCTTAAATGTGTACAAAGACCGCGGTCTTGTTGATCCACTTGGAACCGCCTCTATCGAATCGCAGCACCAGGCATTTCTGCACAAGGTAAGCGAGTGCATTCGTAAAGTTGGAAATGCGAGTGCGACCCAGACGTACGATTCGTCTGACCCCCCGCCTCCTGCTTGGCAGGGAGCAGACGGTACGGGCCAAAAGGTCGGTTTACTTCAGTTTGATACCTTTAACCTAAACGATGTTCGCGACTACATCGCTCTGATCCAGTTGCCAACTGCAAAAATTGCGGACGTCACTCAGGTGCACGTCAACGGCGGCGCAGGAGCCGTGCCCGGTGCGAATCAGGACGAAGTGCTGCTCGACATTGCTGTTGTTCTTTCGTTCGCACCCGGCGCCAAAATCGCGGTGTACGACGGCCCGTTTTCGGGCGCAAATACTAGCTTTCAGGCCCTGTTCAACGCAATGGTCGGCGATCAT
>JAYWAQ010000601.1:0-3573 GCA_043782305.1 Burkholderiales bacterium | reverse complement strand
CACAAATGAACGCGGCAATTTCAATTGTTGCAAGCGTTGTTGGCGGCGGGTTTCTCGTGTTGGTCGGGTTTCTGGCGTGGCGGCAACGCCGTTGACGTTGCTTATCCCAACGCCGCCTTAACCTTGCCCGACACCGCGCCCATATCCGCCTTGCCCGCGAGCTTCGGCTTCACGATAGCCATGATCTTGCCGATGGCTGCGTTGCCTGCAATGCCCGTGGCGGCGACGTCGGCGACTGCGCCCGCGATGACGGCGTCGATCTCGGCATCGCTCATCTGCGCAGGCATATAGGCCGCGAGCACGACGGCTTCGGCCTCTTCTTTTGCGACCAGATCGGGGCGGTTGCCGGTGGTGAACTGCGCGATCGATTCTTTGCGCTGCTTGATCGCTTTTTCGACAATGGCCACGACGTCGGTGTCGGTCAGCACGATGCGCTCATCGACTTCGCGCTGCTTCACAGCCGCCAGCAGCATGCGGATGGTCAAGAGCTTCGCGCTGTCGCCCGCTTTCATCGCGGCTTTCATGTCGTTGGTAATGGTTTCTTTGAGGCTCATGGCTTGGTTCTTTCTATATCGGTTTCCGCTAAGAAATCGGCGATGGATGCTAGGCGCCATTGTCGGGCGCGGCGCAGATAGTAGGTCTTCTACAGCTAGCCGCGCCCAACAATGGCAACAACGCAGACGCGTCGATTTCGACGCGGAAATGAAAACGGCTCCCGAGGGAGCCGCATTGTCTACTCAGCAGAAAAATCTAGTACATCTTCGGCGGCAATTGCATTGCGCGCAGGCGTTTGTAGTTGCGTTTGCAGGCGGCGGCGTGCTTGCGCTTGCGCTCGGTCGTTGGCTTTTCGTAGGACTCACGGGCGCGCAGCTCGGTAAGGAGGCCCGTTTTTTCGATGGCGCGCTTGAAGCGGCGCAGTGCAACTTCGAAAGGTTCGTTTTCGCGGAGTTTGACGATCATGTGTGTTTTGCGGTTAAGTGCGCTGGTTTGAATTCAGCGCGTTTCTTCTGAGTAGCCGGATAATATAACCCGAAATGACTGAACACTCAAGAAAAAACGCTGCGGCTGCCGTCTCGGGGCGTCAGTCCGCGTTGGTGCTGGGCATCGAATCGTCGTGTGACGAGACGGGCGTGGCACTGTTTGACGCGTTGACGAGCAAAGTGGTGGCCGAAGCGCTGAATTCGCAGATTGCTTTGCATGCGCCCTACGGCGGCGTGGTGCCGGAATTGGCGAGCCGCGATCACATCAAATACGGCTTGCACCTGATCGATCAGATTTTACGATGTTCAGGAATTACAGGCGCGGACGTGAGAGCGGTCGCTTACACGCAGGGTCCCGGACTGGCGGGGGCGTTGCTGGTCGGCGCGCAATTGGCGGCGAGTCTGGCGTTCGCCTGGGGCAAACCGCTGATTCCGGTTCATCATATGGAGGGGCATTTACTGTCGCCGCTTTTGGCCGATCCAGCGCCGAGCTTTCCGTTTGTAGCGCTCCTAGTGTCGGGCGGTCACACTCAGTTGATGCGGGTTGACGGCGTAGGTAAGTACACGCTTCTTGGCGATACCATTGATGACGCGGCGGGTGAAGCTTTCGACAAATCGGCGAAATTGCTGGGGCTGGCTTATCCCGGCGGGCCGTTGCTGGCGAAATTGGCCGAAGGTGGTGATCCGAAGGCGTTCGCGATTCCGCGCCCGCTTTTGCATTCGGGCGATCTGAATTTCAGTTTTGCCGGCCTTAAAACGGCGGTCGCCAACGAAGTTCGGCGATTGACTGGAACTGCGCTGCCCGCTCGCGGCGCAGTGTCTTCGGTACAACCAACATTGCCAGACGCACATGCGAGTCGTTCAGATCTGGCCGCGTCGGTGCAAGCGGCGATTGTGGATTCGCTGGTGAGCAAGTCGCTAGCCGCGCTGAAACAAGCCGGTCTCAAGCAGATTGTCGTTGCCGGTGGCGTGGGTGCAAACACACGCTTGCGTGAGGCATTAAAAGCGGGCGCTGCACGCATCGGCGCGAGGGTGTTTTATCCGTCAGTCGCGCTATGCACCGACAACGGCGCGATGATTGCGCATGTGGGCGCGTTGCGGTTGGCTGAAGCGAAGAATGACTACGCGATCAATGTGCGGCCACGATGGGCGCTGTCGGAACTGAAAGCCCCCGTTACTTTTTGAAACTTCCCTCTTTGCCGGAGACAAGTCGCGCGATATTTTCTTTGTGCCGCCAGAGCAGCAGTGCCGCCATCAACAACGCAGCGTAGAAGAACGGCCCGACGCCCATAAAGAAATACGCCAGTATCGGCGCACACACACTGCCAATAAGCGCCGCCAGCGAGGACACGCGCGTCACGGCAAACACCAGCGCCCAGATCAGCGTGAGCCCGAGCCCAACGCGCCAATCGAGTGCCCACAATACGCCAGCCGCTGTCGCCACGCCCTTGCCGCCCTTAAAACCAAAGAACAGTGGAAACAAATGCCCGAGGAACACGGCTATCGCAACCAGCGCGATGCCTGTCTCGGTGATGCCTAATTGCGCAGCGAAATATTTCGCCAGCAACACTGCGACAACGCCCTTCAGTGTGTCGCCCAATAGCGTGAGGATCGCGGCCTTTTTGCTGCCGCTCCTGAGCACATTGGTCGCGCCGGGATTGCCGCTGCCGTAGCTGTGCGGGTCGGGCAACTTGAGCGCGCGGCTGACGATGACGGCAAACGACAATGAACCGATCAGATAGGCAATCGCTACTGCGATGATGTCAGCCATGTTCAGTGTGCTCCCCTCGCCCATAACCGGTGCTCTCTAGAATGGCTGGCAGTGTATGCGAGCCAGCTTGCGCGGTCATCAGGAGTCTCTTGTCGTGGATGTCATTTTTATTCGTGGTCTCAAGTGCGAAACCATCCTCGGTGTCTACGATTGGGAGCGGGTGTCGATGCGCCCGGTGTTGGTTGATCTGGAAATCGCAGCCGCATCCAGCGAATCATTCGATCACGACAGCGCGAAGGGTTTAATGAATTACGACAGTATTTCAGCGCGGTTGACCGAGCTTTTAAAAACGCTTCATTACAAAACCGTGGAGCGACTGGCCGAGCATGTCGCGCAGACGGTGCTCAGCGAATTTCACGCGCCGTGGGTCAAGGTCACCGTGGGCAAACCTGCCGCGATCAAGAACGCGGCGATGGTGGGCGTGATGATTGAGCGGGGCGTTCGCGGCACCTGACATGCACGCGTAGCACGCGTGAGGCGGGTATTGCCCGCCTCGCCCGCCTTTACCTGTATCAGGCAGCTGCCTTGCTCCTGCGCGCCAGCCACGTGCCAATCGCCACGACGATCACAGCGCCAATCACCGGTGCCCACGTATGCGAACCTTCCAGCTTCGCGAAGAATCCCGCGGTTGCCGGATCGGTCACGAACATCTCGCCGGCGAGGAAGCCGAGCAGCGCCGCGCCCAGCGTGATGATGATCGGGAAGCGATCCATGACTTTCATGAGCAGCGTTGAGCCAAAGATGATCAGCGGAATGCTCACCGCGAGGCCGATGATTAGCAACGTTGTGTTGCCCTTGGCCGCCGCAGCCACGGCGATTACG
>JAYWAQ010000600.1:0-3573 GCA_043782305.1 Burkholderiales bacterium | reverse complement strand
TGGGCACATAAACGTGGTCGTTGAGAATCAGGCTGTTGGTGTACGCCGACGTGGTCGCAGGCGATGCGGGTGCCAGCGCATTGGGAACAAAAATGTCCTGACACAGCACGCGGTAGATCTCGAAACCTTCTTTTTTGAAGCTCTCCGCAACGTGGTCATAGGCCGCGTTCACCTTCGCGTCCTCGGACTCCGCAATCAGAATTTTGCGCGGTGCCAGAAACTTTCCCCAGCAGTCAATGTGGCCAATGTACGTGCCAGACGGATCGGTTAACACATGATAGGTGTGACTCCCCATGAAGCGATTGAACTGCTCCAGAATGTATTTCATGCGCGCGTCGATGATCGCGGCGCACGGATCGGGTGACTGATCGTCCGTGCGCACCGGCAGTTCGTTTTGCGTGGCAACCAGATACGACGAGGCAACGATACCGTCGCCCGTGGTCATGTAATTGCCGCCAACATCGAGCAGACCGGTGAAGTACCAGTTGTGCGCGTCGATGGGTGGCAGCTTCTTTTTTTCGTTCCAGACAGCGCCGTTCCACACGAGGATGGGCGCGTTCAGGTAATCCGAAAACCGGTCGGCACCGTAGTCGTCGTTGGGCCGAAATATCCCTGCGCCTTCGTCGGTATTCAAGCCCACCGGCTCCTCCACGAGGCCCACCAAACCGCCGCCGAGCGTTGTGTAGAGATGCTTCGCGATCCCGAAATTACCGGTGTGCTTATTCTGTACCCACCAAGGGCCGTAGTCGCGCGTCCAGTAGGTGTCGGTATCCCACGGCACGAAATGCACGAGCGCGGGATCGAAGGCGAGCGACTCTGATTGAGCGGTGGCGGTCAGGCTGTCGATCACCACGCTGAGCTGACTCAGATCGGCACACATCACGAATATATGCACGGGCGCTGCGGAATCCGCTTGCTGCATGCGGACGATCAGCTCGTTCGGAATGCCAAATGCCCGCGGGCCGCCCTTGGGTCGTTGAATGTGCTCAGCGGGTGGCGAAACCGTGCCGGGATAAGCGATCAACACGCCACCCATCGGCGCGAACTCAGCAACCGCCATCACCGGAGACGGCGTCTCGCAGTGATAAATCTTGCTACTCGGCGGCGCGGAACATCCTGTGCGTTTGGCAAATGCCAGCGCCAGTTGACGAGAGGATGGGCGACGGAGAGGCGGTTTTTCGGTCATGTTTCAATTTCAGCTCAGCGCTGTTGATCGGTACGCCAAGACCCGCGCCATTTAGGCAATCTGCACAACCCCAGGCTGGACGGCGACTTCCACAGGCGTTTCAGGAACCCCCAACTCACGCATACGGTTTAGCTGCCCCTTGATCCAGTCGACGAGCGGCACCCATGCTTCAATCTGCTGCTCGGTGCGCGACGCTGGCAGATCGTAGATCGACACGCCGTCACGCGCGCATTGCGGATACACCACGCTGTCAGGAACAAACATGACAACCGGCAAGCCGCTACGCTTAAAAAAATTGTTCAATTCCTGCGCCATGCGCGTGCGGCTATCGGTGCGGCTTCCGACCAGGCCGATCGCAACTTTGCCCGACTGCACGTTCGGATCAGCATGCAACTTGATCAAAAACTTGGCGGTGGCTTCAATGTCAAACACCGACGGATTCACCGGTACCAGCACGCAATTCGCACGCGACAAAAGGTAAGTCCGATCCGCGCGCCGCAAGCGGGCGTGCGTGTCAATGACCATCCACTGCGGCCCAAAGGTACGCAGCTCCTCCATATCGGTTTCTTCATTCCAGGCCATGATCTTCGGCAGCACCGTGGGTCGCCGCGCAAGCCAGTTTGTGGAGGACTGCTGCTTGTCAAGATCCATGATCACAACGCGCTGCTTGGTCGAGGCGAGCATGCCGGCGATGTTGGTGCTCAAGGTTGATTTACCGGCCCCACCTTTAGGATTTGCAATGAGTATCGTGAACATGCGAGAAGTGTATCGTCCTAGTGATGACCGTGGGCCGCTTTGGCAGCAACACGCTGCTGCAACCAGTGAAAGATTGGCGGCCAGTCAGACCACGCCTCTTCTGCTCGCGACCGCGGTAAATCAAAAATGGAGAGTCCATCGCGCGCCGCGTGCACATACAGTTGTGAGTCGCGCACATGAGAGATCACATCAAGCGACAAAGGCGATAAAAAATCATCGAGGTCGGACGCGGCCACGGTACGACCGTCAACCTTCGAGCCGACGATTGCTACAGCGCGCTTGCCATCTTTCACCGGCTTCAAAGTCGCCAATTCCGAAAGAAAGTCGGCCGTTGCTTCAAAGTCAAACGTCGAGGTTGATACCGGCACCAACACAGCATCGGCCGCTTTCACCAATTCAGAGAGTTCGGCTCCGTGAATTCCGGCCGGCGCGTCGATGATTAACCATTGAGGCGCATAGTCACGAATGACTTTGGCGTCGGTATCGGGCAGTGCGCCGCGAACCTCCGGGAAACCACGCGGTCGCCGCGCCAACCAGCGCGCTGCAGAGCGCTGTCGATCACGGTCAAGAATGACGACACGTTGACGCTTGCCCGCGAGATAGGCCGCCAGACTCGTGGCAATGGTCGTCTTGCCCGCGCCGCCTTTTGGGTTAGCCACAAGAACCGTAAACATGACGCCCAAGCCCCCGCCTCAACATGATGAGCGCAGTATAGGGCAGGAATAGCGCCCTAATCTCCGTCAGCGCGTGGCGATTGCGTTCCAAGAAGCGACGGCAAACATTTCTCGCCAATCTAGCTCAGACCCACAGCACCGAATTTTCAACGGGTGAAACCGACGAGCACGCAACAGCTTTTTCGTAAAACAACCGTTTCACATGGGCTAGGTCGCTAAATAACTGATAGTCGACTGTGTCGACAAACCTTGTTCAGCCCCATTAAAAAAAGGATTGCATGGAAAAGCTGTTAGTCTGATTCCTTCAACGTCCGTTGCCGCGTGTCGCCACTACCGTTGCACCAACTGCAAGAATACGGCGAAAATCTCAAGTAATCCGCAGGACGAAAAAATGACGACATTGCAAAGTCTCCTCGGCATCGATCTGCCCGTCATTCAGGCTCCGATGGCGGGCATTCAGGTGTCCGCGATGGCGGTTGCCGTGTCGAACGCGGGCGGGCTCGGTTCGCTGCCAGGCGCGATGCTGACGCTGGACGTATTGAAACGCGAACTCGCGGTGATCCGGGCGCAAACCGACAGGCCGTTCAACGTGAATTTTTTCTGCCATGTTCCGCCCTCGCCAAGCGAGGAGCGCGAAGCGCGCTGGCGTGATGCCTTGGCACCGTATTTTGCCGAATTCGGCATCGATCCCGCGACGATTCCAGCCGGTGCGGGACGCCTGCCGTTCACCGCCGAAGTCGCCGATGTGATCGCCGAATTCAAGCCGCCGATTGTCAGTTTTCATTTCGGATTGCCATCGCCCGAGCTGATGGCACGCGTGCGCTCGTGGGGCGCGAAAATCCTGTCGTCCGCCACGACGGTCGACGAAGCGCGCTGGCTGGAAGCCCACGGCGTCGACGCCATCATCACGCAAGGGCTTGAGGCCGGGGGCCATCGCGGCATCTTCCTGTCGAGTGA
>JAYWAQ010000599.1:0-3574 GCA_043782305.1 Burkholderiales bacterium | reverse complement strand
GTTGGGGCGAGGGGTAGGGTGGCGCTCTCGCCAAGGTTTTGCTCGTCGCGATCAACCCCTCCCTATCCGAGAGAGGGAACCAACGGAACGACTAAACTCGCGTCTTCAATCCGGAACACCGCTTCACCATGACCGCAACCATCCGCGAACTCTCCTGCGCTGACGACTACGACCCGAATTCGATGCCCGTCGACAAGGCTCGCGACTTCATCAGCAAGGTGCTCATGCCGATCACGACAAGCGAGCGCGTTCACATTCGAGCGGCTCTGGGCCGTGTGTTAGCCGAAGACATCGTCTCGCCGCTCGATGTTCCGGGCCATGACAACTCCGCAATGGATGGCTGGGCGTATCGACACACCGACACCCTGTCGTTTGTTCATCCAGAGGCGGTCGCCGGTTCCGTTGGCACCACGACAATGGCGCGAATTGGCACCAGCTACGCAGGCAAGCCCTTTCTCGGCCCCGTTGGCAAAGGCGAATGCGTGCGCATCTTTACCGGGGCCGTGATGCCGCCCGGTTGCGACACCGTGGCGATGCAGGAACGCGTGACGGAAGACGACGCGGGCATTCATATTCCTAACGATTTGAAGCCTGGCCAGAACCGGCGTTTTCGTGGTGAAGATTTGAAGACGGGCGCGACTGCCCTCAAGCAGGGAACCCTCTTCGGCCCCGCCGCGTTGGGCCTGGTGGCAAGCCTCGGCATTGGCGAAGTCTCGGTCTACCGAAAGCTGCGAGTCGCCTTCTTCTCTACCGGCGATGAACTCAAAGGCATTGGTTCCACGCTCGGCCCCGGCGAGATTTACGACAGCAACCGTTATACGATCTACGGCATGTTGGAGCGCGCCGGCTGCGAGCCGATTGACCTCGGCAATTTTGTTGACTCGCCAGAAGCGATTCGCACAGCATTTCAACGTGCATCAGCCGATGCGGACGTCGTCATCACTAGCGGCGGCGTGAGCGTCGGCGAAGCGGACTTCATCAAGCAGATGTTGAACGAACTGGGCGAAGTGCTGTTCTGGAAAATCGCGATGAAACCGGGTCGGCCAATGGCGTACGGAAAAGTCGGCGGCGCTCACTTCTTCGGCCTGCCGGGCAACCCGGTCGCGGTCATGGTGACGTTCTATCAATTCGTTCATTCCGCTCTCGCCACGTTGCAGGGTCGCACCGACTACGCGCTGCCGCCGATGGTGAAAGCGACGCTCGTGAACAAGATCAAGAAAATGCCGGGGCGCACCGAGTTTCAGCGCGGTGTGCTCACAATCACGGCTAACGGGATCGAAGTCAAAACCACCGGCGATCAGGGCTCGGGGATTCTTTCCTCGATGACTCAGGCGAATTGCTTTGTGGTGCTGGCCACAGATGTCGGCGGCGTTGAGCCTGGCACCATCGTCGACGTACAAATGTTTGAAGGCGCGATGTAGCCACTATGATCACTCCGCCAACTCTTGAATTCGCTGTGAGCACGACGCCCCAGGCGTAAGAGCACCGTGCGCTGGCCGCTCATAGCTTTGTTTCTTGTGTCTGGCTGGGGCGCTTACAACGGCTATGTCACGCGTGAGCGGCACCACCCTCCCGGCCAGATCGCGACCGAAGTTCCGTTGCAACGCGATATTGCCAGCGGCACGCCGTTTCAGGTCGGCCGTTACGCGCTAACGCCACGCGCATATTTCTCCACGACTGCGCGAATCATCGCAACGGAGCGCTACCGTGCTGACGCGGGCGCAGAGATCATGCCGCTAGATCTGGGTATTGGCTGGGGGCCGATGTCCGACACCGCTTTACTCGATCAAATAAAGCTCTCCCAGCGAGGCAGATTCCTGCACTGGTCCGCTAGTAAACAACCGACCGTCGCGTGGGACGAAATCAATCGTTCCGCAGCGAATCTGCATGTCATACCTGCGGACGAATCCGTTGCCCGGCGGCTTTACGCGGCGCGCGTTGGAGATATTGTTGAACTTGAGGGCGAATTGGTCGATGTGAAGCGAAGTGACGGTTGGTTCATAAAAACATCGCTCACGCGCGAAGACGTTGGCGGCGGTGCCTGCGAGGTGATTTACGTACGCAGCGTGAACATTCGTAGCTGACGCGCATTGGCGAGCCATCGCCCCTCGTTGACTGCCGGAAACCGATACATTCACGCTTCCACCTTCTTTCTCTGAAGAGCAAACGTCATGGCGAAATCCCCGCGCAATACGCTCACCGTCGAACACCTCTGGCAGTGCGAACGCCTCGGCACGCCGAGCGTCTCACCGGATGGCCAATGGGCGGTCATCGATCAATCAACGTACTCGATGGAAACCAACGAGAGCGCGACGCAGCTCTGGCTCTACTCCACCGATGGCAAAACGCGCAAACAGCTGACCAGTGCAGGCAAGAAAAATGCCGCGCCGCAATGGTCGCCCGATGGCAAGCTGATCGCCTTCTGCGCCAAACGCGGTGAAGGCAAAACTGCCGACACCGAAGCGCAGCTTTACGTGATCGCGCCCGACGGCGGCGAAGCGCGCCGTGTAACTACGCTCGCTAACGGCGTTGACGGCATTCGCTGGTTCCCGGACAGCAAGCACGTCGCAGCCGTGTCATGGGTGTGGCCCGATTTGAAAACCGACGCGCAGCAGACGAAGCGCGCGAAGGAATTGAAGGAATCCAAGGTTCAGGCCAAGGTCGTCGAAGTCGACAACTATCGCCATTGGGACAGCTGGATTTGCGACGGCCAGCGGCCTCATATTTTTGAAATCAACGTCAGCAGCGGCAAAGCAAAGGACTTGTTCGCCGGCAAACCGTGGTCCCTGAGTCAAGGCGATCCCGGCGCGAACGACTACGCCATTTCGCCCGATGGCAAAGAGATTGCGTGGGTGCAGCCGAGGGACGTCACACGCCTGACCGACCCCACCACGCTCACGCTGCTCACTATAAAAACTCGCAAAGCGCGAACCATCGATCTCGGCGAAATGTGGCTCGCCTCGCCCGTGTATTCGCACAGCGGCAAGCAGATGATCGTCTGCGCCATCCCTACCGTCGCGCCGAGCAAACACACCCGCCTGATGCTCATCGATCACAAAAGCGGCAAGTCCGAGCGCCTCGCGGCGAACTGGCCGCGCTCGGTCGGCACTTACGGCAGCGCCAACCCGTTGTGGAGCGCTGACGACCGCGCGATCCTCTTCTGCGCGGAAGATTCCGGCGTGCAGCATTTGTGGGAGTTACCGCTTGCGACCGAAGCGCCGCGAGCCATTGCACACGGCGGCCACGTCATGGCGTTCGCACAATCGGCGGACAGCCAAACACTCGTGTTCACCAAGGCCAGCATTGATCATCCGGCGCGCCTTTATCGCCTCGATGCAAAAGAAGAAAAAGGCCACAAACGCCTCGACCGCTTGAACGATTTCCTCGAAAAAATCCCGCTCGGAAAGTGGCAAAACCGCGCAGTCCCTGGCTGGAATGGCGAGCCCATTCAAACCTTCGTCTGCTTTCCACCCAACTACGACAAAAAGAAAAAGTATCCGCTGTTGCACGACATTCACGGCGGCCCGCACGCTGCGCACCTAGACACCTGGCACTACCGCTGGAACGTGCAGGC
>JAYWAQ010000598.1:0-3574 GCA_043782305.1 Burkholderiales bacterium | reverse complement strand
TCGTTGTCGAACAAAACCGCGACGCACAAATGCGCTCGATGCTGGTCAACGAACTCGACGTCAATCCGAAGCAACTCGTGAAGGTGCTGCATTACGATGGCACGCCGATCACCGCGCGCTTCATCGCGAAGGCCAGTCGCGAGCATCTGCAACCGGCCGCAGTTGTCACACCCGCCGCCGCCCCACTGCACAAGGAGGCCGCATGACCTACCTCACGAAGCCACGGCTGCACCACCCCACGCTCACGCTCAACAACGTCGGCTACACGCGGCGCGACTATGAAGGGCGCGTCTCCACGCTGTGCGCGGGCTGTGGGCACGATTCGATTTCCGCCGCTGTGATTCAGGCCTGCTGGGAGTTGGACATTGAGCCGCACCGCGTTGCGAAATTGTCGGGTATCGGTTGCAGCTCGAAGACGCCGGATTATTTCCTCGGCGCGTCGCACGGTTTCAATACGGTTCATGGCCGCATGCCGTCCGCGCTGACCGGCGCGAATCTTGCCAATCGCGACCTGCTCTATCTCGGCGTCTCGGGCGACGGCGACTCGGCCTCCATCGGTCTGGGCCAGTTCGCTCACGCGATGCGTCGCGGCGTGCGTATGGCGTACATCGTTGAGAACAACGGCGTGTATGGCCTCACCAAAGGGCAATTTTCCGCCACTGCGGATCGCGGTTCAAAGAGCAAGAAGGGCGTCATCAACAGCGACAGTCCGGTCGATCTGGTCGGGCTCGCGTTGCAACTGGGCGCGACTTATGTCGCGCGCAGTTTCTCGGGCGACAAGGCGCAACTGGTGCCACTGATCAAGGGCGCGATGGCGCATGGCGGTGCTGCATTCATCGATGTGATCAGCCCCTGTGTGACGTTCAACAATCATGGCGGCAGCACCAAGAGTTACGACTACGTGCGCGAGCACAATGAGGCCGTGAGCCGCATTGATTTCATTAGCCATCGCAACGAAATCACGGCCATGTACGAGCCCGGCGAAGTCATTGAAGTTCAACAGCACGACGGCTCGATGCTGCGTTTGCGCAAGTTGCTACCGGACTACGATCCCACGGATCGCTACGGCGCGATGAGCTACATGCAGACGCATCAGGCGCGCGGAGAAACTGTCACGGGTTTGCTGTACGTCGATCCGATGGCGACTGATTTGCACACTTCACTCAACACGAGCGAGTTGCCGCTTAACGCGATGAGCGCGGCGCAACTGTGTCCTGGGTCCGGTGCGCTGGAGAAGTTGAACGCATCAATGCGTTAGGCAGTCAAGCGGGTAGAGCTCACCACATTTTGAAAGGGTCATCATGTCAGAACGCACCGTGTTTCAGTCGATGTCACAAAAGCACGTGGTCAGCCTCGGGCCGCAAGCCACTGTGTGGGAGGCCGCATGCATGATGACCGGTGCCAATTGCGGCAGCGTGCTGATCGTCGACACGCCGGGCAAACTGCTCGGCATCGTCACCGAACGCGACCTGATGACCCGCGTGCTGGCCAAGGCACTGAGTCCATCGACGACGCTGGTATCAGAAGTGATGACGAAGAATCCGCACTGCGTGACGCCGGAAACACTGGTGTCAGACGCCGTGCTCATCATGATTGAGCGCGGCTTCCGCCACCTGCCGATCATGGGGCCGAACGGCAAGCTGCTGGGCGTGTTCTCCGTGCGCGACGCTTTGCCGCGCGAAGTGGGTGCGGCGGTGAGCATGGCGGAGTTTAATGAGCAGGTGAACGACGCTCGCGGATAGCGATTGCAAGCTCGGTGACTGAAAAGGTGAGTATCAGCTTTTCTCTGAATGCTCCAATGCAGTGGGACTAACGGTCATTTGTTCCGCAAGTCGACTTATACGCTTTTTGTGCGCTAGCCCCAGTGGGAGGGTGCTTTCAACAAAAAGTCATATTCGTCACGTGAGCACCAGACCGCCTTCGATTGGATCCACCCGAAAGTACGACTGCAACTGCGCAAAGTAAGCCGGATATTCGTGCAACAGCAACTCGGGCTCCGCGAAAAACACCTCGCAACTGACAGCAAAAAACTCATCAATCGACTCGGCCGCATACGGGTCAATCGCGGTGTCCAGATTGCGATCCATGCACCCGCAAAAATGCGTGTAAGCCGTGTCAATCGCCTCACGGAAAGCCGGGCGGTCGTTGGCAGGTAGCGGCGGCATTCCATTGACCGCTCCATCAAGCATGTCAATCTTGTGCGCAAATTCATGGATCACGAGCGCCATTCCGCTCTCGTCGTAACCCGACTCAACCGCCGGCCACGACAGCAGCACCGGGCCGCCCTCCCAGCTCTCGCCCGCGATGGGCTCGTCAAGCCGATGCACCACGCCCGCTTCATCCTCAAAGTCATAGGTGCGCGGAAAATCACCGGGGTACACGACCACGTTTTCCCAGCCATCAAAGTCGCGCATTGCCTCGGCCACCGTCGCGCCACGACCGAGGATCAACAGACACGCCTGCACGCCGATCATGATGCGCATGTGCGCTGTGACTTCCAGCACATGCTCGCCTGAAGTCGCGCCGCTAACAATGCTCTTTTCGACCAGGAACAGCGTTGTCAGATCGCGCAGGCGTGCGAGTACTTCAGGTGCGTAGTGATCAAGGAAAGGAAGTTCATGAAGCGCTGCCTTCCACTCGTCATCAGGCAACGCGTAAGCGCTCAACGCGCGTTCGCGGCGTTTGGTTTTTAGCCAATCAAACAAGTTCGCCAACCTATGACGTCATTCTCGGCCAATCAGGCTGGGAATGGCCGGTGCTCCAGCAGCGCCCCAAGTTCCGAGTCATGCCACCTAGTGGATCCTCGACTCTGGGTTGATGATGACAACGGGAAATGTTCATGTATCCAATTTCGGCAATACAGGAGGCACCGCTTCGACCGGTAGCGCGTCAATCTCCACTGACTTGATCCGCTCAAAATGTCCGCTGATTTTGCGGCTGGAAATCTGCACCTGCTCCGCGTCATCATTGGCCTGCTTGATGTGCGTGGCGAGCCTGTCCATGCGCTCCTGAAACCGTCCGAAGTCGGTGCCCAATTTGCCCAATTCAGTCTTGATCACGGCCGCCTGCTTGCGCATTTCCGCATCGCGAATCATCGCGCGAACGATATGCAGCAGCGCCATCAAATTAGTCGGCGAAGTGAGCCACACGCGCTGCGCCTGTGCCTGCGCAACAACGTCTGCATGATTGCCAATAATCTCGGCAAACACGGCTTCCGACGGGATGAACATCACCGCTGCATCGGCGTTGGCCTCCGGTTGAATGTACTTGGTCGCGATGTCGTTGATGTGCTTTTTCACATCAGTCGCGAACTGCTTGCGCGCTGCTGTACGCGCCGCTTCCGGCTGCGTGGCATCAATCGATATGCGATAGTTCGACAGCGGAAACTTTGAATCAATCGCCATCTTTGTCGTGCCGTCCGGCATGGTCAGAACGCAGTCTGCCTTCTCGCGTCCACCACCCACCGCCGCCTGAAATTCGTACACGCCCGGCGGCAACGTATCCCGCACCAGCGCCTCCAGCTGCACCTCGCCAAACGCGCCACGGGCCGACTTGTCGGAGAGCACCTGCTGCA
>JAYWAQ010000597.1:0-3582 GCA_043782305.1 Burkholderiales bacterium | reverse complement strand
CTGAACCGTCAGCGCCTTGAAAATTCCCGGCACGCCTCCCCACGGGTGCGGCTCGAAGCAGCCGTCGCTGAATGGCACCCCGGTGCAGGTAGCCCCGTTCCAAGGCCAGCTGTTGGTGCCGTTTGGAAACTGGGCATTGAAATCTGTTGTCAGGTCGTTCACGTTGCCAGCGTTGTAAGTCAGAGCCGGATCGACCCGGGCAAATGTATAGCTGTTGCCCACAAACAAAATGTTCTTCGTCGAAAAACTCGCGGTTACGATGCAATTGGCGGTGACTGGTGCGGTGGTAAACGTGCTACCACTCATCTTTCCGCCGCAGCCACTCATGACCACCGAGTAACCCGCGGCGGGTATGGCCGTGAACACAACCGTTGCGTTCTGCAAAACGGTTTGCGCCGTTGGAGGCGACACAGTTCCGTTGCCCGTAACGACGGGGGTAACGGTGAAGTTTGGCAACGCAGCAAACGTCGCATCCACCGTGCAGTTTCCACTGGCCGCATTGGTGGTGTAAGTCGTACCGACCAGCGCACCGCCGCAGGAGCCGCCAACAGCAGCCGAAAAGCCCGCGTCCGGAGTGACCGTGAACACTTGTGTGCTCAGGGCGTTGACGGTTTGCGGCGTTGACGGACTGATCGTTCCATTTGCCCCGGCGCTGGGCGTGATGGTGTAGGTGATCTGCGTGAACGTGGCGATCACCGTGCAATTGGCGGTGATGGCATTGGTGGTGAAAGTGGTGCCGACCAAATTGCCACCGCAGGTTCCGGCGACGCTGGTGCTAAAGCCCGGTGATGCAGTGACCGTGAAGGCGGTGGTCGCACCGGACAGCACGGTTACGGGTGTGTTCGGACTGATGGTGCCGCTACCGGTCACGGTTGGAGTGACGGTGTACGTGGGTAGCGCTGTAAACGCCGCAGATACCGTACAGTTCACCGTGAGGGCGCTAGTTGTATATGTGGTGCCAACCAAGTTGCCACCGCAGGTGCCTCCGACAACTGCGGTATAGCCGGAATCTGGCGTGATGGTGAACGCGCGCGTCGAACCGCCCCCGGCTATCTGGGCACCCACTGGACTGATGGTGCCGTTGATGCCAGCGGACGACGTGACAGTGATTTCCGGTGCCAGAGCAACGCCGCGAAAAACATTTCCCGTCGCCGCTGTAGCCAATAACGTCGGGGTGCCGCTGAAAGCGCCGTTATAGCCGCTGCTATCTGTCAGAGCGACCAGCTCCCCGCCCGGAGTCGCCACACTGCCGCTTTTGCGCGTGGCGTATAAAGTGACAGTGGCTCCGTTCACCACCGCCGTCAACCCACGGTAGGCGTCGGCGGCAGCGCCAACGGTGCCGTTCCAGGTCCAGGTGCCAGCAATCAGCGAGAACTTGTGAATGCCGCCGCCGGTTGTAATGCTGCCAGTCCCTGTCGCAGAGGTGTCATCTGCCACGTAGAGCGTGTCAACGCCAGCCACCCCGCTGTCGAGATCAGCGAAAACGTAACCATAACTGCTAGCGCTATTAGTATCCGTTAGGCCGGCGACTCGGACCGGAGTATTGGCGGTATTGGGGGTTCCGGTACCGACGGCGAACATCCCCCTTCTGTTTGCGGTCGTTGAGGCGGATGAGACGTAAAGCTGCCCCCCGTAAATCGCGACTTGCCTGCCCGCAGTGAACCCACCAACGGTGGTCAAGTCAACTGACGTTGTGGAGCCAAAGGTTGCGTAATGCACACCAGCAGACGTATTCGCAGCAGACGCTGACCCGGACACCCAGAACGAATTGCAGTCCGAACTTGTCGCACTGCGAAAATTGCTCCCCAGCGCGAAGTCAGTGAGCGCCGTTGAAGTGTCAACGGCTCCCGTCGTTGAGACTCTTGCGACCACGCGCGATATTGCACCACCACTCGCTGTGGTACCCGTGGTGGTTAGGTTGCCCGTTCCGGTACCCAGATCACGTCCATAGCCGGGCACCGCCAGGCAATTGCCATTGGTAGAACGGGTCAAAAGACCGTCCACCACCGCCGTTCCGCTTGCAGCAACGGCCAATTGAACCCCACTGGTGACCGTGGGCATGGCAATAGTCTGCACAAGAACACCTGCAGTGGTGTATTCGTCCAGAAATACGGCGTTGCCGGTCGCGGCGAGAGTAGTGACAGTTCCGGAAGGACCTATTCGGTAGACCACCAAATTGCCCGGCGTAAATGGCACCGCCGCCGCACTACCTGAAAGCCAAAGCAGCCCCGCCGCTGCGACCGTCGCCAATATCTGGCCCACACGTTTACAAAGACCAATCACAAATTAACCTCGAGTCAACATAGTGGGGACGCGCGGCGCGACAAGCGGCGCGGCGGATTAAAGAACAGCACAGTTCGAGTGGTGATCTCGCGGCGTCGTCTGACCCACGGCAAGCTCGAGTACGATTGACGAAAGCGGCAAAGCACGCCGCTCGCGCAGGACTCGAAGCTCAGAACATGGGAGGAACGCTGCTGCAAGGTGTGAAGCGAAAGACCGTGCGGCGCGACAGTCTATGACCCTCAAGTTTGCCGAAGTGTCGGAATTCCCGTGTATTTTCATGCCCATTTCGCCCCTCCAGGCATTTGGCGCTCAAACGGCACCTCGCCACATTGTGTTGCCTCAGGCTGTCATCACGCTATCTTTCGTTTCGATTATGAACGAAATGCCGGTCATGGTGAGCCAAAGAAACCCTGCCGCGTCGCTGGCATCACAACAGCCTTTTCGCAACGGCAATTGTTTCGACAGGTTCGACGGCCGGGTTTGGCCGTGCACCTGAGAAAATAGTCGCATGCTAAGGACTGACCACGACAAATCTGCGAACCGCTCGCCCTGGCGACTCACGACTGCCCCGATGATGGACTGGTCTGATCGTCATTGCAGGGTGCTATTCCGCATGCTTGCACCAAACGCGCGGCTGTACACCGAGATGGTCACCACCGGCCCGCTGATTTTTGGTGGCGAAGAGCAGCATCGCCGTCATCTGAGGTTCTCCGAGATCGAGCATCCGGTCGCACTGCAGCTCGGCGGAAGCGAGCGAGACGATCTCGCGCTCGCGGCGAAAATCGGCGTCGACTGGGGCTACGACGAAATCAATTTGAACTGCGGCTGCCCGTCTGAGCGTGTGCAGCGCGGCGCGTTTGGAGCCTGCCTGATGGCAGAGCCGACGCTGGTGGCTGATTGCGTGAAAGCGATGATTGACGTTGTGCCAGCGCACGTACCCGTCACCGTCAAACATCGCATCGGGCTCGACTACGACGAGAGCTACGACTTCGTGCGCGACTTCGTGGGCACCGTGGCTGCGGCAGGTTGCAATGTGTTCATCGTGCATGCGCGTAACGCCGTGCTCAAAGGCCTAAGCCCGAAAGCCAATCGTGAAATTCCGCCGCTGCGATATGAAGTGGTGGAAAAACTGCGCAGGGATTTTCCCGAGCTGACATTGGTACTGAACGGTGGCATCACAACGCCAACTCAAAGCGCAGAGCTGGCCGAACAATTTCACGGCGTCATGCTCGGCCGCGTCGCGTATCACGACAGCTACACCCTGGCACTTACCGAGCAGGCAATGTTCGGCACGCCGCT
>JAYWAQ010000596.1:0-3585 GCA_043782305.1 Burkholderiales bacterium | reverse complement strand
CACGACCACATTGGAACGTGAATGTGACCAAGATTCCCGCAAATCAGTTTGCGACAAGCTCGGTGCAGTGGAGCGCGCGGATCATCACATTCGACTCGAACGACACGCATTTGCGGACATTCACGCATGGCGTAGGGACACCCAACACAACCCAAATGCCGGTTGCCCACGAATTCGGTCACGCTATCGGAAACTCTATCGTAATCGGGCACGAGGGCGACGAATACGTTGCGGGAAAGCCCCACAATGCTGACGTACGCAGCATCATGAATACTGGCCACAGCCTGCGAGTGCGGCATTTTGAAACAATCGTCAATGAACTCAACACGATGATCGCGGGAACCACGTTCTCCGTGAGAGCCGTGTAATGGCAAGAGGTGCAGCCAATGGCTGTCACGGTTTGATCGTGGCCGCGTTGGCGCTTTTGTCGCTCGCTGTCGCCGCTTCGCCGGTGCGACTGCATTCCAGAAATCACACGACTGAAAGGCTGACTGCTATGACAAAAAATTGGGCAAGTGGAAAATGTACTGGCACCGAGCGGCTCGCTGGTCTTGACGGGCGCACCGAGGCGCAACTCCGGGACACGCTTGGAGAGCCGACTAGGACTTCTTCCTTTCGCTTAGGCGACAAGCAGGATGAATTTCACATTGCGCTTCAGAATCACTATCCGTTGAAAAAGCCGGAAAATGCCAAAGTCGAATTGCGGGAGTGGACATGGCAGTCGCACGATTGTCGTCTGACTGTCTGGCTCCACAAGGCGGGTGCAGATTGGGTAGCGCTTGAAAATCTCCGGTACAACGCCGAAACAGAGTTCTGAGGCGTGCGCTACGGAAGTGGGTTGCTGGTTGGCCGCGGCGGATAGCCAGGTACACGCGAAGCGTCATCCGCCATGGCTTGCACGCGACGATGGCGGATAGCGCTTTGCGCATCCACCCGACTAGTGAGCGTTTGCCTTCACCTTATTCGTCAATTCAAAACGACACTGCCTTGCGTGCCGCACTTGTGTCTTACCGCGAAGGGTTCAACTTCGCGGACGCCCTGAACCACGCGAGTTGCGCGGAGTGCGAGTCGGTGGCTACGGTTGATCACAAGGGCTTCGCGCGCAAGGCCAATAAACGTGCGATGTTGCCGCGTGTCAGCATTCCTCAGTAGCCACGTACTAGACGCGCGTCAAGCGTCGCGCTTCCGTCCTACAGCTCTGCGTGCAACCGCCACATACACTGTCACAGGTTGCACGCCGTCGTGCATGTAAATGTTGTGGAGTTGTCCCCTGTTGTTAAGAAATTATTCGTCGCTTCTAGCGGCAATCACGTCTCTCGCTTTTTCTAGCCTGACTCAGGCCCAAACGTCTACCCAAACTCAAGAAAAAGTCCAAGCGAAAACCGCTCGCTGCGCCGACGGTACCGGTGCATACGACCCAATTAGAAAGTATCAGGGCACCTACAGCTTCACGCTCGATAACGATTTGTTCTCTAAGCGTGATCAGGACTACACGAGCGGGTTCAAGGCGGGTTGGTCTTCACCTAACGTGCGCAGTTTTGCCGATGATGATTGCCTGCCCTCCTTGTTGCAGTCGGCGGGCCGCTTGTTCACGCAGATTTATTCGCCTGTGATTGAGCAGGGCAACGTGACGTTCGCATTGGGACAATCGATCTACACACCACGAAATCGCGAAGCGACCGCGCTGGTCGCCAATGACCGGCCTTATGCTGGTTGGACCTATCTTGCGTTTGGTTTCAACACGCGATCACCAAGCCGCCTTGATTCGTATGAGGTCAATCTGGGTGTGGTCGGACCTTGGGCGTACGCAAAAGAGGGACAGGATTTTGTGCACCGGGCGAGACATATTGGCTTGTTTCAGGGCTGGAGCAATCAGCTGGGTAACGAGTTCGGTGCGCAGCTCGTGTTTGAACGAAAGTACCGCACTGAATTTCTCCAGCATCCCGAAGATCGCACCGGCTTTGGCTTCGACGTGATTCCGCATTTCGGGGCGTCTCTGGGCAATGTGGCGACTTATGCCAACGCGGGGTTCGAGCTGCGCGCGGGCTGGGGCTTGCCGGACGATTTCGGCACTTCACCTATACGACCTGCGGGTGACAACTCCGGTCCGCGCGCGAACGACAGTGTTCGCCAGTTCTCGCGGCCCGTGGGCGCGCATGTGTTCGCATCGCTGGATGGACGGGGCGTCGCGCGAAACATTTTTCTCGACGGCAATACGTTTCGCGATTCACATTCGGTGACGAAGGAGCCCTTCGTGGCTGATATCGCAGTGGGCGCTGCCATGAATTTTGGCGCGTATAAATTGGCCTACGTGCGCGTGTTTCGAACCCGCGAGTTTGTAGGGCAAGTCAGTGCGCCGAAGTACGGGTCGATCACCTTCTCAGGACCGTTGTAGCCGCCTCGTTGCGCGTGCGCTGATCACCTGAACAGCGGCGAGCAGCTACATTTGTAGCGATGAACGCCGAACAAATTGCCTTTCTGCCAGGCATGCTGAATGATTTTTCCGCATGTACTCCTGACGCTCACGTGCAGGCGCACGCTAGCGAAATCGCGACCTTTGCCGCTGGCGTAGCGCGCCCATGGAGCCGCGCAACGCTTGCGGGTCATCTCACGGCGTCCGCGTGGGTGCTGGATCGCACGCGTAAGCACGCCGCGATGATTCACCATCGAAAGCTCGGGCGCTGGTTGCAGCCCGGCGGGCACATTGAGGACGATGATGCATCATGGCGGGCGGCAGCGCAGCGTGAGGTAACGGAAGAGATTGGCCTTAGGGCATTCATCGCAGTGCCAGACGCTGAGCAATTGTTTGATGTCGACGTTCACCCGATTCCAGCCCGCTCCGATGTGCCTGCGCACTTTCACTACGACCTGCGCTTTTTGTTCGTTGCTGATGTCGACGCGGCGCTCGACAACAGGCTGAAGCTCAACACCGATGAGGCACACGACTGCCGCTGGTTTCGTCTCACGGATCTTGCAAATGATCCGGCGCTGGAGCCGTCGCTGCGTCGCATGGTTGAATTAAGCATTCGTCACTTTTCGTAGCCTGCCGTGCCCATGAAAACTCTGCTTTCACGTTTAACGTCAATCATCGTCTCCGCGCTGGTGGTTGCGTCAACCGTCCACGCGCAAGCCTGGCCCAATCGCCCCATTAAGTTCGTGGTGCCGTTCGCGGCAGGTGGCGCGAACGACTTGATGGCGCGCGCCGCGGCCGAGGGCGCGTCCAAGGTTCTGGGCCAGCCCGTGGTGATCGACAACAAGCCCGGCGCGGGCAGCACATTGGGCGCGGAGCTTGTGGCCAAAAGCGCGCCTGATGGGTACACTTTTTTGATCAGTGCGGCGGGCGTGATCAGCAATCACATGATCAAAAAATCGATGCCGTACAAGGAGGCGGACCTCGTCCCGGTGGTGATGATCGCGCTGGCACCATCGGTCATTGTTGCCCCACCGAACTCGACTTACAACAACCTCCGCGAATTCGTGGAGGCTTCGAAGAAAGAGCCGGGAGGCTTTAATTTCGCAACATCTGGCACAGGGAGTACGCCGCATTTCGTGGCTGAAGTGCTGAAGACCAAGTACGGCGCGAAC
>JAYWAQ010000595.1:0-3586 GCA_043782305.1 Burkholderiales bacterium | reverse complement strand
AAGCTTCGATGACGGCGTTTTCTGGTGTGCCACTGGCGCTGATTTTTAACGCCGAAACGGGCAAAAGCTTTCGATCCAGAGGACCCGGCGTGGCGTTAGTTGCGTCAACGACAATCCGCATAGGATGGTCTTTAAGGAGCGCGATGTCGGCCGTGCCAGTCAGTGTCGTCGCAGGCGCATTGGGCACGAGCTTGCTCACGTCAAATCGATCAAAGCGCGCGGCGAGCGCAGACAATGGCATCGTTGTGAACGGCTGCACGCGGGCCGTAGCGTCGAGCGACTGATCGGCAGCGCGCGCAGTGACAGTGACTGCGAAATTCTCGAGCGGGCCATCGGCCGCGAGCGATGCCGTCCACGGTATTCCCACCGCACCGCCTACAGGTTCTTGCCTTGCGGCAACGTTTGCCTTCAATGTGAGCGGCGCTTGCGGCGCGAGTGTGGCGTCACCAACGATACGTAGCGTATCCATCGTGGCGTTCGCAAGCTTCACGACATGCGCTTTAGCCCCGAGATCAATTGCGCCAGTGATTTCCGTGATGACGGTTGCTTTGGTGGCCTCTGCCTTTTCAGGATGAACGCTAAGCTTGCCAACCGTCAACGCGTCAATCACCAGAGCGAACGGCAATTCCATTGATTTCGGCGGTGCGCTTGGCTCCGTGGGTCGCGTGCTGACATCGATTTCTGCGGCACTCAAACGATCAAAGTGAAAGCGCGGCGGACGCACTTCGTAGTCGGCGAGCGAGTAGCTCAAGTTGCGAATCAACACGCGCGATGAAGACAGCGCGATTTGAACTTCTTTGGCAGAAAAATTTCCGCGTATGTCGCCCGCAGGTTCGACAACAGTGACGAGTCCGTTGCTCCACGATTGCACGGCACCGAACAGCGTGCGCTGGCCATCGACGGTTTTGATCAGATAGAAAACAGCCGCGACGATCGCAACGGTAGCAATTAACAAAAGGGCTACGAGGCCGAGCGACCAGCGCACCGCGTGGTGCCTGAATGTTCTGACCTTTCTCGGCTTTTCTGGGGAGTTGGTGCGCACTAAAAAGTGACCCCAACCGACACGCCAAAGTTCACTTTTTTCGTCTGCTGCGCGAAGGCCAGATAACCGCTCACCGGCCCGACAGGGCTGCGCCAGCGGGCGCCCACGCCGTAACTCGTATTCGCTTTCCATGCGCGCGGTGAATCAGCCGCATCACCCACATCGGCGAACACCGTACCGTAAATTCCCGGTCTGATTTCGCGCGCAAGCTCCGCGCTACCCGTCATCAAAAAGCGTCCGCCCGCGACGTAAGTTCCCGTCGGATTTACACCTTGTATTCCCAGCGTCTGAAAGCCGTAGCCGCGCACTGACACTTCGCCGCCTGCACGGAACAACAGGCTCTGCGGAATACCTGCGGGCGTGCTGGCGAACACGTGCCCAACCTCAAGCCGCGCCTGCGTTAGCCACTTTTCACCGAGCGGATAAAAATACGTTGCACGACCCAGCGCGCGCGCAAAGGGCTTACCAGCTTCGGTGTTGCCAAAGCGCGCGCCTGCGCCGAATTGTCCCGACACCGCGAGGCCCTGTGTCGGGAATACGGGGTTATCAACGTTTCGCCAAACCATCTCGTAGCCTGCAAGCGCCGCATTGCCCGTCAAGTCGCTGTTCGGGGCTCGCACGGCGGAGCGGAGCACATCAACAAAATAGAGCCGCGTGATGCGATCCGCGTCCTGTCGACGACCAACGCGCAGGCGCTCGGTGTCAATTACCAGTCCTGCTACATCGCTGCGGCCGGCCGAAATTGACACCAGATTTCGATAATTGTTGGGTAACGGATATGAAAGGAAATCCGCGCTGAAACTGCTCTCATCGCGCGCCCAACGCAGACGTGTGAGCGATTGCCAGTCAAACCCGAAGAGGCGCAGATACTCATGCTCTGCCGTAATGCGTGGGCCGTTCTCGGTTGTGAAACCGGGTCCGAATAGAAATCGGTGCAGCGTGTGCTCGCGCAATCGCACTTGCACTGGAACGGCATCGGCCAACGCTGGATTGGGATCAATATCGACCACCGCTGCACGAAACAAACCGCTCGCCTGCAGGCGATCCTGAAAGTCCAGCAGGGCTTTTTGGGTGTAAGGTTGACCGGCGGTGATCGTTGACAAATTGTCAACGGCGGATCGCGGGTAGCGCTGCAATCCGGTGATGGTAATCGCGCCAAAGCGAAATTCTGAGCCGCTGTCGAAATCGACCTTGAGGGCGGCCGTGTTTTCATCAGCATCAATCGTTGCCGCGCTGTCGGCGATGCGGGCGGTTGGGTAGCGGTCAGCCCACAGCGATGTCAACAGTGCACTCTTCGACGAAGACCACACACTATCCTGAAACGGCGCGCCGACCGGCAGGCCCCAAAGGCTCCGGACTGCACTGATTCGGGTCGCGCCGCCAGCATCTATCGTGATGGCTCCGGCGGGCGTTATCGTGACAGACGCGATGCGGGTACGCGGCCCCGGTGCGATGGTGACAGTGACTTTGCGCACCGCTGGACTTGCGTCTTGCAGGCCTGACGTTTCAATGCGTATGTCAGCGTTGAAATATCCTTCTGTCGCGAGCAACTTGCGCAGTTGGTCGGGTGCAATTTCAACGAGTCGCGCGATCTCGGCATTTGTAACGTCCGCCTGATCGGCAAAGCGCGCAACGTCGGAATAGCGGGTGAGCGTTGCACGCAGTGCGGAGGGAACATTCGGCGCGACGAATGTCACCTCATACGCGGCAGCGTGAATGATCGGCGCACAGCACAATGCCGCGAGACACGTCGCGATGCGACGTACGCGAGCGCCAGACTCTAAATGAGCCAGCGCGAGGGGAGTTTTAAGCCAGTTTGCGCCGAACAATGTCGTTCACTTGCGCCGGATTGGCTTTCCCCTGTGAGGCCTTCATGACCATGCCGACAATGCTCATTAGCGCTTTTTCCTTGCCGGCTTTGTAGTCGGCTATTTGGGCTGCGCTTTTTGCGAGAACTTCGTCGACGATTTTTTCTAGCGTGCCGCCATCGGTGATTTGCTCGAACCCTTGCGCTTTCATCTCAGCCTGCAAGCTTGACAACTGCGAGGCCATGTTCGGAGTTACTTGACCTTGCTCAATGTGAACTGCAATGCCTGTTAATGCGACGGTAACATCACCGCTTCGCGGTTCACGCCACCTCAGATCAAATAGTGCGCGGGCCTGCGAATTGTTGAGCTTCCCTTGCGACAGCATCCAAAGTATTCCGGCAAGTCCAACCGGGCGCACGGGAGCTAGATCAATTGTTATCTCGTCGCGGTTCAGCGCCGCAGCGACCGCGCCCAGCATCCAATTGGCTAGCAACTTCGGATCCAATCCAAGCGGCGCGCCCTCCTTCATTGCCTCTTCGTAGTATCTTGCGGTTGCGCCGTCTTGCGACAACAGCAACGCATCGTAGTGCGAAAGTCCGTACTGTGTAGAGAAGCGCGAGCATTTGGCTTCCGGCAGTTCTGGCATGCCGGCCTTGATCCGTGCAAGCATCTCGTCGCTGACAACAAGCGGCGGCAAATCCGGATCGGGAAAATAGCGATAGTCCATCGCGTCTTC
>JAYWAQ010000594.1:0-3589 GCA_043782305.1 Burkholderiales bacterium | reverse complement strand
CTAGCCTTAACCAGCGCCGCAACCGCATCCTTCGACGACATCGTCGAGTTCATGAACTTGGCAATCACGTCCACAATCGCACCTTGCGTGGCCGACGGAATCGCCATGCCATGCGCGAAGCTGGCAACGAGACCACCCGTCTTCGCAGTGCTGTCAAAGTCCGCCATCGACTTGGTGGCACAGGCATCAAACTTCGCCTTGTTCACGCCGGGACGCACAGGAATCGAGCCCTTGTTCAGGTTGAAAACCTCCTGAAACTCGGGGCTCATAATCGCCGTTGCGAGATCCAGTTGACCTTTTTTCGCGTCCGCTGCTTTCACGTTAAACATCGCGAATGAGTCGATGTTGAAGGTGTACGAATTCGCCGTACCAGGTGCTGCGGCACAGGTGTAGTCCTTGCCACTGACTTTGTTGGCTGCCGTGAATTCACCCTTCGCCCAGTCGCCCATGAATTGCATGCCGCCCTTGCCATTCATGACCATCGCAGTGGCCAGATTCCAGTCGCGGCCTGATGCATCTTTGTCGATGTATGTCTTGATTTTGGCGAGCGTATCGAACGATTTTTCCATCGTCGGGCTCGCGAGCGCAGCGGGGTCTAGCTTGACCAAAGCGTCGTTATAGAACTTCGCGCCGCCGAGACCGAGCACGACGGATTCGAATACCGTAGCGTCTTGCCATGGCTGTCCGCCGTGGGCAATGGCAACGATGCCCTGCGCCTTGAATTTGTCGGCGAGCGCGAAGAATTCGTCGTACGTGGTTGGCGCTTTGCCACCGGCTTTGTTCAGTGCGTCCTGATTGATCCAGAGCCAGTTCACGCGATGCACGTTGACCGGTGCCGCGACATAATTGCCTTTGTATTTCATGACGTCAGCGACCGCTTTCGGCAACAACGTGTCCCAGTCTTTCGCGGCTTCATTGATGTTGCCGAGTGCGCCTTCTCTCGCCCATTCCTGAATCGACGGGCCCTTGATTTGTGCGGCGGTCGGTGGATTGCCGGACACGACGCGTGCTTTGAGCGCGGTCATTGCTGCGTCACCGGCGCCGCCCGCCACAGCGAAGTCCTTCCACTTGTGGCCCTTGGCCTCCATCATTTTTTTGAGTTCAGCGACTGACTTGGCTTCACCGCCGGACGTCCACCAGTGCAGGACTTCGACTTCGGCGGCGCTTGTTGCTGCAACAAAGCCGGCGGAAACGGCCAATGCGACTGCGGCGAACAGGGATTTTTGTTTCATGAAAAGTCTCTCCTTAAGAAATAATTTTTAGTGCAACGGCGAAGTGTAATGACGCGACGAAAAAAAGCTCAAGCCGAGGGCAATGCGTAGTCCTTGTACTGCTCGCGCAGCTTGGCCTTCATCATCTTGCCGGTCGCGCCGAGCGGAATCGCATCAACGAATTGCACGTCATCCGGCACTTGCCACTTGGCAATCTTGTCGTCGTAAAACTTGAGTATCTCCGCAGCAGTGACCTCAGCATTCGGCTTTTTAACGACCACCAAAATCGGGCGTTCGTCCCATTTCGGGTGACGGATGCCAATACATGCCGCCATCATCACCGCCGGATGCGCCATAGCGATGTTTTCGACATCAATCGAGCTGATCCATTCACCGCCGGACTTGATCACGTCCTTGCTGCGATCCGTGATTTGCATGAAACCATCAGGGTCAATCGTTGCGACATCGCCCGTAGCGAAGTAACCATCTTTGTCAACGATATGACCGCCGTCGCCTTTGAAATATTGGTACACAATCCACGAACCCCGCACCAGCAAATCGCCAGACGCTTTGCCATCGCGCGGAAGCTCGTTGCCCTCAGGATCAACCACCTTCATATCGACGCCAAACACGGCGCGGCCCTGCTTCAGAAGGATGGCGCGCTGGGTCGGCCAATCGGCGTCCATCTGTTTTCCCTTCAACGTTCCATACGTGCCAATGGGGCTCATCTCGGTCATACCCCACGCGTGATTGACGGTCACGCCATGCTTGTCGCGGAACGTGTCGAGCATTGCCGGCGGGCAGGCAGAGCCACCAATCACCGTGCGCTTCATCGTCGATAGCTTGAGTCCGTTGGTCTCCATGTGCGACAACAACATCTGCCATACGGTTGGCACACCAGCCGAGAACGTAACCTTCTCCTGCTCGAACAAACCGTAAATGGATTTGCCGTCCATGCCGGCGCCGGGGAACACAATTTTGCTGCCAACCATCGGCATCAAATACGGCAAACCCCAAGCATTGACGTGGAACATCGGGACCACGGGCAACACCGTATCGCGTGAGCAAATACCAATAACATCCGTAGCTGCCCCCGCCATCGCATGCAACATCGTCGAGCGATGGCTGTAGAGCACGCCCTTCGGATTGCCGGTCGTGCCGCTCGTGTAACAAAGGCTGGACGCCATGTTTTCATCAAATACAGGCCACGTGTACGACTCAGACTGCGCGCCAATCCATGCCTCATAACTCAGCAAATTCGGAATGCCCGAATCGACCGGCAATTTGTCAGCGTCACACAACGCGATGTAGTGTTTGACAGTTGGGCACTTCGGCGCAATCGCTTTGATCAACGGCAAAAACGACATGTCGAAGCACATGATCTCGTCTTCGGCGTGATTGACGATCCAAGCCATCTGATCGGGATGCAGACGCGGGTTAACCGTGTGCAAAACGCGCCCAGATCCGGACACACCGTAATACAGTTCGAAGTGGCGATAGCCATTCCATGCCAGCGTTGCGACACGAGACGATTGTGCAATTTGCATTGCGTCGAGCGCGTTGGCGATCTGCTTGGCGCGACGATTGACGGTCGCGTAATTCGTGCGGTGAATGTCTCCCTCCACACGCCGCGAAACAATCTCGGTATCGCTGTGATATGTCCCAGCGAATTCGATCACCGACGAAATTAACAGCGAATGTTGCTGCATCAACCCTTGCATTGCTTATCCTCCATAAAACTTCAGCTGCGCTTAAATGTAGTGGATAAGCGCGAAGCAACAAATTCAAGCCGCCTTTCGGCCAATTTCTCGCGCGATCCCACGATGCTATCGCTCTGCTCCGCGCACGGGCATGATGTGAATGCCATTGGGATCGAATTGTAGGAAAACGTCACTACCGGATTCAATGCCTGCGGTTCTGACCTGCCGAGTCGTCATTTCCAGATGCAACCGCGCTTCAGGTGGCTGCTTCAACTGGCATTCAACCGTTGTGATTTCACCAAGCTGACACACGTGGTTAACCTTACACGGCACGACGTTGGCGCCTGCCAATTCCTGGACAAGCAATTGCACATATTCGCCAGCAATTACCCAGCGCACCAGAGCGCCGTCATCGAGCCGTCCTTTATCAGTCGTCTGCAATTGCACACCGCCTGCGGATGTGCCCCAGAGCAACTTTCCCCCCGATGCGTCGCCAGCGGCTTTGTGGAAAACGCCTGAATGAATATCGCGTAATCCTACCAGCGTCGCTACTCGAGCATTGCGAGGTCGCGACAGCACTCGCTCTGGCGTGCCATCTTGTAGCGTTTCACCGCACTCGATGATGCACATCCGGTCGGCCAGCAAGCGTGCCTCGCGCAAGTCGTGCGTCACCATGAC
>JAYWAQ010000593.1:0-3589 GCA_043782305.1 Burkholderiales bacterium | reverse complement strand
ATCAAACTCTTCGCCGACATGCACTTTCATGAGTGGGCGCGGGCCGTGCAGCAGCGCACGCGCGAGCTTGTTGAGCGTGATGTCGCCCGGCCCGGTGACGACGTGATCGACCAGTGCGAAGATCCGCTGTTCGGTCGTCTCGAAGCTCACCTCGGGCCCACCGATCACCACCTTGATTTGCGGCGCAACCGCCTTCAACATCGCGACGAGTTTGGTGGTTTCCTCCACGTTCCAGATGTAGACGCCAAACGTCACCACCTTCGGAGCGAGCGCCAGCAACTGCTCAACAAGCACCTCGGTTTTGCTGCCTATTACGAATTCAACGATCTTCGCGTCAGCGCGAAGGTCGTCGTCGAGGTTGGCAAAGAGATAGCGCAAACCCAGCGATGCGTGGGCGTAACGGGCGTTGAGCGTGGAGAGAACGAGTGACGGCATGGCGCAATTATCGCCGCGCGTCTAGTGCTGCCGCTTCGGCGCGTGCGTCCGCTTCGCGTAGTTTGTCCTTCTTGCTCGGGCGCAGGCCTTTTACACCGCCATTCGGATCCCCAGGAACGGCCGCTTCCGTAGGCTCGAACCCCGCAATCTGTTCGCGCGCAACACGAAAATTCTGCCGTTTTTCGATCAAACGGAAATGAGCTTCACTGCTGGCACTGACGAAGCTCACAGCGAGGCCAGGCTCTCCGGCACGACCGGTGCGGCCGATGCGGTGGGTGTAGTCGACGGCGGAACGGGGCAGATCGAAATTGACGACTACGGGAAGTTGCGTGATGTCGATGCCGCGCGCGGCGACGTCCGTGGCGACCATGACTGTCAGCGCTTTTGCCTTGAAATCATGCAGCACTTGTTGCCGTTTGCCCTGACTGAGTTCACCATGAAAAGGCTCGGCCTTGATGCTGTATTTGCGCAATTTTTCGGCGACGATTTCTGCGGCGTGTTTGGTCGCTACGAACACCAGCACGCGGCTCCATTGCGGGTCTTGCAGGAGATGTCGCAGCAACTGCGTTCGCCGCGTCGCGTCAACCTCAATGGCTCGCTGCACGATGTCAGGCTGGGTGTCTGTGGTTTGGGTCGCTTCGATGCGTAGTGGAGTGCGCAACATCGTCGCGGCCAGCTTTTCAATGGCAGGCGGAAAAGTCGCGGAGAAGAACAGAGTTTGGCGCGTTTCTGGAAGCAACTTCAAAATTCGCTGCAATTCGTCGCCAAAACCGAGATCCAACAGCCTATCCGCCTCGTCCAGCACCAAGGTCGAAAGCGCCGAAATACTGAGCGCGTTGTGATCGATCAAATCGAGCAATCGTCCCGGTGTGGCAACGATGACGTCGGCACCACCGCGCAGGTTCATCATCTGTGGATTGATTGAAACGCCGCCGAATACGACCGCGACTTTCACGCGTCGGGTCAGGTGGGTGGACAGGCTGACGATGGTTTCGCCGACTTGCGCTGCGAGCTCGCGCGTAGGCACCAGGACCAGTGCGTTCGTCGGGCGGATCGCGCCGCGCGGGACGGCGGGCTTCTCTGCAATTTGCTGCAACAAAGGCAGCGCAAACGCCGCCGTTTTTCCCGATCCTGTTTGTGCGGACGCGACGACATCACGCCCATCCAAAATCGCAGGAATTGCCGTTGATTGAATCGCCGTGGGCGCAAGATAGCCGCGCTCGGCGATAGCGCTCAGCAGGGCGGGAGACAGGTTTAGCGAGGAAAACGGCATGCGGTGATTATCGGCGACATTGATTAGGTCAAAATCCCGGTAAATTCATGGGCGCAGCCTGTCAGGCCCATTTCCCTCTCAAGTTATTCCGCGAGCACTTCGACAGGCTCTGTGTTCACGGTGACGTGTTGCTCCTCCATGACAAATTTCAATTACTCCCGTCCCTACCCCGGTGGCCGCTCGCCGCTGATGGCCCGCAATGTGGTGTCGACCACGCATCCGCTAGCCACGCAGGCGGGTCTCTCGATGATTCGCGCAGGCGGGAACGCGGTTGACGCGATCATCGCGACCGCCGCCGTGCTCACGGTCGTCGAGCCTTGCAGCAATGGCCTCGGCAGCGATTTATTCGCGCTGATCTGGAGCCCTGAAGACAAAGCGCTGCACGGCCTGAATTCATCAGGTCGTTCGCCGCAGGCATGGAGCGCAGACACGTTCAAAGGCAGGCAGGTGATGCCCGAGCGCGGCTGGATGAGCGTGTCGGTGCCGGGTGCGGTGGCAGGCTGGATGGCGCTGTCGAAGCGTTATGGCAAGCTTCCGTTTGCGGATTTGCTTGCGCCTGCTATTGATGTCGCTGAGCGCGGTTTTATGGTCACACCCATTATCGCTGGGCAGTGGGCACGCGCGGTGCCGATTCTTGAAAAGCAGCCCGGCTATGCTGAACATTTCATGCCGCGTGGACGTGCACCGCTGCCCGGCGAGCTATTTCGCAATCCGGCGCAAGCGGAGGCTTTGCGCCTGATCGCGGAGAGTGAAGGCGAATCGTTCTATCGCGGCCAGCTGGCCGCGCGCATCGTGGCGCATGCCAAGGCCAATGGCGGCCTGATGACAGGCATTGATCTCGCGGCTCACGTAGCAGACTGGGTGGATCCGATTCGCATTGGCTATCGTGGTTATGAGATCGCCGAAATTCCGCCGAACGGGCAGGGCATTGCGGCGCTGATGGCGCTTGGCATGATGGAAGAGTTTGACGTCAAGTCGCTCGGCCCGGATCATCCCGACTACTGGCACCTCTCGATTGAGGCGATGAAGCTTGCGTTCCGCGACGTGCATGCGCAGGTCGCCGATCCCGAATTCATGAATGTGTCGCCTAGCGCGATGCTGGATCGCGAATTTTTGAAGCGCCGCGCCAGGTTGATTGACATGAAACATGCGCAGGATTTTTCGCCGAGCGCAGAGCTGCGTGGCGGGACGGTTTACCTGAACGCGGCGGACGAAAGCGGCATGATGGTTTCGTTCATTCAGTCCAACTACATGGGCTTTGGTTCAGGCGTGGTGGTCGATGGCATCTCGCTGCAAAACCGAGCTTGCGGCTTCGTGCTTGACCCGGCGCACCCAAACTGCGTGGCGGGCGGCAAGCGTCCGTTCCACACCATCATTCCGGGCTTTATTCTGAAAGACGGGCAACCGCAGAGCGCGTTCGGCGTGATGGGCGGCCATGTACAGCCACAAGGCCACTTGCAGACGGCGATCCGGATGATCGACTTCGGCGAGAACCCGCAGGCTGCGCTCGACGGGCCGCGCTTCCGTGTCGAAAAAGGTCTTGAGGTTGACCTTGAGCCATGGACACCAGCGGCAGTACGCGATTCGCTTGCCCAGCGCGGTCACGTGCTCAAGCAAAACAACGACAGCTACATGGATTTCGGTTCGGGGCAGATTATCTGGAAATCGGAAAACGGCTATATCGCGGGCAGCGATTGCCGACGTGACGGCGGTGCGGTCGGTTACTGAGACGACGCGCGAACATGTTGCAAGTCAAGACGCTGATTGCGGACGGTGCAAGCGTGGATGCCGCCATCGAGAGCCGATTTTCGGCACGGATGTTTGTGCCGATGGCGGTGCCGCGCGTAACGATTGTCGACATTGTGCGCGTCGCCTCGCGCG
>JAYWAQ010000592.1:0-3589 GCA_043782305.1 Burkholderiales bacterium | reverse complement strand
ACTTTGCGTGGTGGATGGACAACTACACAAATCTCGCCGGCATGTGGATCGTCGGTGAAGATATGCCGCGCGAAAGCAACCGCGTCACGCTCAACACTATGCTTAAGGATAAGTGGGGTAGTGCGATTCCGAACGTGCACTTCGACGATCACGACAACGATCTGGCGATGCGCGAACATGCGTTCACTGCCGGCGAAAATGTGTACAAAGCCGCAGGCTCGGTGCGAACTTTTCGCACGCCGCCGTATCCGTCGACGCACAACCTGGGCACCTGTCGTATGGGCGCGAACAAAAAGACCAGCGTTTGCAATGGCTACGGCCAGACGCACGACATCGCGAATCTATTCATCAGCGACGGTAGCCAGTTCACCACCGGCGGAGCCGAGAATCCAACGCTCACGATTGTGACGCTGGCGATTCGACAGGCCGATTACATCGTTTCACAATTGACGACCAAAGCGTTGTAGGATTTAGTGCAAGCGAGCCGCCCGTGCGCGGGCGGCACAGGCAAAAAACACAAGGAGCCAACATGTGTGATTACTTTGTAACGGCTGACCCGATCTTGTACGAATCGCGCTCAAGAACGCTGCGTATTCACGGCGTGCTGACCAGCATCCGGCTTGAAAACATGGTGTGGGATGTGCTCGCTGAAATGGCCGCAGCCGAAGGGCGCACCACCAACGGACTCATCGTGCAGTTTCACGACGAAATCATGGCGCGACGCAACGAGGTGCCCAACTTCACCTCTTTTTTGCGAGTAACCTGCATGCGTTTTTTGCGACGCCAGATGGAGGACGCCAAGGGGAGTGCCGGTAGCGTGAGAAAGATTGTGCCCGCTGTTTCCTCGGTGGTGCCAATGCAAGCGCGGGTTCAGTGATTTCTAATTTTGTTTGCAGCTATGGAAAAGATTATTCACAGCATGATTCGCGTGATCGATTTGGAAAAATCGATGAAGTTTTATGAAGAAGTGTTGGCACTCAAAGAAACGCATCGTCTTGACTTCCCGGACTTCGCGCTGGTGTATTTGAAAAATGCCGACAACGATTTTGAGATCGAGCTGACGTTGAACAAAGGCCGCAACGAGCCCTACACCCACGGCACAGGCTACGGCCACATCGGCGTTGTGGTGCCGGACGCAGCGGCCAAGCACGCCGCGTTGACTGCGGCGGGCCACGAGTGCGCGGCGGTCAAAGAATTGAAGCGTGACGACGAATTGCTTGCACGGTTCTTTTTTATCCAAGATCCCGATGGCTACAAAATCGAAATGCTGGAGCGGCATGGGCATTACGTTTAACGCGGCTGCGGGCGGCGCCGCACTCCGTTGTGGCTGAGACTTTCAAAGCCTCGATCCCAGGAGAGCCGGCGAAAAAGACTGCCCGAGGGCGAGTGTAGGATCGGCAAATGACACGCCCCTACAATTCGGAGCATGAAAGCAGTCATAGCCCAACTCAATCTCCTCGTCGGCGACCTCAAAGGCAACGGCGCCAAAATCCTCGCTGCCGCAGAGTCAGCCGCAGCGGTAAACGCAGACTTGTTGCTAACGCCAGAGCTGTCCATCTGCTCGTACCAGCCTGAAGACTTGCTACTCCGACCTGCATTCATCGCCGCGTGCAAAGCCGAAGTCGAAGCGCTAGCCGCAAAACTCCCGCCAAAGCTCGCCGCCATCGTCGGCATGCCGTGGCGTGACGAAACGGGTCTTTACAACGCGGCCGCGGTGTTACGCAACGGCAAGATCGAGGCGATTTATCGCAAGATGGATTTGCCGAACTACTCGGTGTTCGACGACAAACGCTATTTCGAACACGGCAACAGCGCGACGGTGTTTGAAGCGGGCGGTGTGCGCGTTGGCATACTGATCTGCGAGGACGTGTGGCTGTCGCGTGCGGCAGCGCTGGCGCGTGAGGCGGGGGCGCAGGTGCTGGCCGTGATCAACGGATCGCCGTACGATTCCGAGCATCTGGCCGCGCGTGAGGCCGAGTGTCGCGAGCGAGCTGAAGCGCAGGGTTTGCCAATAATTTTCTGCAATTTGGTGGGTGGTCAGGACGAAATCGTTTACGACGGCCAATCTTTTGTGATGAATGGCAAAGGTGAGGTCACCCAGCGGTTGCCGGGGTTTGCTGAAGCGACCGCGGTCGTCGAATTCGATGGCACCGAACCCAAACCTGTACGCTACAACACCGCACCCTCGATAGCCGCCGACGTCTACGCCGCGCTCGTGCTCGCGGTGAAGGACTACATCAACAAGAACCGTTTCCCCGGTATCGTGTTGGGGCTTTCTGGTGGTATCGATTCGGCCGTCGTGCTCGCCATCGCGGTGGATGCGCTCGGTCGCGACCGCGTGCGCTGCGTGATGTTGCCGTCGAAATTCAACGCCAGCATCAGCTTGGAGGACGCGCGCTGGATGGCCGGGATGCAAGGGATTCGCTACGACGAAATTCCGATTGAGCCGGTGTACGAGGCGTTCGCAGCGGCGCTGGCCGACCAGTTCAAGGGCTACCCGGAGGACGCCTCTGAGGAGAACCTGCAATCGCGCATTCGCGGCACCCTCCTCATGGGCATCTCAAACAAGACCGGCAACCTCGTGCTCACCACGGGCAACAAGAGCGAGATGACCACCGGTTACGCCACGCTGTACGGCGACATGGCCGGCGGCTTCGGCGTGCTTAAGGATTGCGACAAGGAGCTGGTGTACGAACTCGCGAACTACCGCAACACGCTAGGCCGCGTGATCCCGGAACGCGTCATCACGCGCGCGCCCTCGGCCGAGCTGAGGAACGACCAGACCGATCAGGACTCGCTACCCGAATACCCGATCCTCGACGAAATCATGTCGCTCTACATGGAGCACAACCTCTCGGCGGCGGACATCAAGGCGAAGGGCCTGCCGGCGGCCGACGTCGACAAGGTGGTGCGACTGCTGCGCATCAACGAATACAAGCGGCGACAGGCGCCGGTTGGGCCGCGCATCACGCCTCGCGCGTATGGGCGCGATTGGCGGTATCCGATTACTAGTGGGTGGCGGGAGTAGGGCGTGGGTCATGTTGCGTTGATTGCCGAGTACGAAGCCGGACTCGCAATGCACCGCTGGGAGGCCATAGAGCCGTTCATCCACGACGACGCGATCTTTGTTTTTTCAGAGGGCACGCATCACGGTAAGCCAGCCGTCGAGGTCGCCATCCGCTCGACGTTTCAGAAAATTGAGGACGAGGTTTATCGCATCGCCGACATTCGTTGGGTTCACGTTACAGCCGAGGCTGCTGTCTGCACCTATGCGTTCAACTGGAGTGGACTGATAGGCGGTGTCGCCTCAAACGGTGAAGGGCGGGGCACCAGTCTTCTTGTTAACGGCCCCAATGGTTGGAAAATAAAGCTTGAGCATTTGGGGCCGTAGCGGGGCGTCCCGATCACCTGTGGTGCCGTGGTTACGCAAACGGATTAACCACCTCAAGTCCGCCGAACTTCCGCCCATGTTGTAAGTCTTCGCTGTAAAGCGTGTCGCAACGGGCATCGAGGGCGGCCTGCACAATGAGCGCGTCGAACCACGATATCGTGTGTGCGTCGGCGAGTGTCCATGCGTTGCGGATCAGCG
>JAYWAQ010000591.1:0-3598 GCA_043782305.1 Burkholderiales bacterium | reverse complement strand
GTATGGGCCAATCTCGATGCTTGCGCCGTGATTGATTGGCATCGATTCGCCAAAATCAAGCTGTTGTTCGCCCACCGAGATAGGCAAAGACGTGCTCGAATTGGTGATCGTCGGCACCCCGCCCGGAAAGCTGACGGTCGCATGCAATCTCGAAACTCGGCGGTGCTTGTCGGGCAACGACAAGGTGTTCGATTCATCTCGTCCAATGGTCCCGCCATTGGCGTCGAAGGACCGCGCGAACGCTTGCGCGGGAAGCGCTGCGTCTACGGAAACAACCTTGAGAATGATGTCAGGCATGGTGCGAGATTTGACGTCTATCCGGGGCAGGTGTGAATGAAGCTAGGTAACGAAAACTAGCTACATTTATTTACCGACAATCGCTTTGCGAGCCCGCTCAAACTGCGGCCCCCAGATGGGATGCCCACGCTCGGCCGCAGCGAGCTCAAAGCGCGGATCTGCACGAAAAGCACGTTCGAAGCTCTGTCTGCACAACGTAATCGCGTTAGTTGAACATTGCGAAAACGCCAGCGTCTTCAACGCGCGCAGTTGTTGCTCCGCGTCTAGCGCTCCGTCGTTGACCAGAGGCGTCAGCAATCGCGTCGCCAGCCCATATTCGCCGCGATCATAAGCGCCGATTCCGGCTGCTAGTGCGCGGTCATTCGCTGAGTTATCAACAGCGGGCGGCGGCGGCGGCGGAACAGGCGCGGGCGGCGGCGCGGGCACCGCTGTTGGTGGACGCGGGGCAACCGGGGGTGCTGCCGGTGCGGGATAGCTTACGGGCGCGGGCGGTGGCGTTGCGCACGCGGCGAGCAGCATAGGTATCGCGAGCCAGAGGGCTGAACGTAGGGTCCGTTTCATATTTCTCTCCATGATGTGTCGTCCGCCGGATTGGCCGCGCCTAGAAGGCGTGCCGCACCGACACTGACTTTCCGGCAACAACTTCCACAGTCCGACTGACGGTCGGTCCTGCAGGGTTTTGAATCTCAATGGTGTGCGTGCCAGGTGCGAGCGGCAACCTTTTCATCGGCGGTGACGCGCCCTTTGAAATGCCGTCAACCACTATATTTCCCCATGGCTTTATGTCTAGCGTCACGGTGCCCAAAGCGGCGGCCGCAGAAGGCGGTGGCACAGAAGGATCAATCGTGGGCGCAACTGTCGGAGTGCTCGGTGCTACCTCAACCGTCTTCGCATCCGGAACTGGAAGCGCTACGGGCGCCGGTGGCACCGGGATGGTCAGCGGCGCTGCAACAGGTGCAGCGGGAGTAGGTATCGGCTCGGACCTGACCTCAGTCGCAGGAGCCGTGGTGGCGGTCGGATTTGGCGCAGACTGCGACGCCCGCCCAGCAAACAAAAGATAGCCACCCGCGCCAACAACGGCCGCCACAGCGAGACCGATTAATGCAAGTGGCAGTGCGTTCTTCTTCGATGGCTCAGCAGTCGAGCTCGCGGCAGGCGTCGCTTTGGCGATATTGGGTTGCGTCGAAGGCTGCGCCTTTGCCTGCGCGGCAGCTGTCTTTGTGACCATAGCGGGTGCAGGCGCGGCAGCCGGCCGCGGCGCGGATGAGAGCAAGTCTGAAAGCGCATCCCCGCCCTGCTGCACAGACGTGAGCTGCGCCATCGGATCAAGGCTTGTTGCTGCAACCATCGGAGCGACTCGCGGTGGTTCGGCTACAGGCTGAGCGGTTGCTGTGGCAGGATTGACCGCAGGCGCCTGAGTAGTTCTGGCGTACATCACCGTAGAGCTGACCGGCGTCGTCATCCAGCCCAGCGCGGCGCGAAGCTCATCTATCGTCTGATAACGGTTTTCCGGCATGACTGACAAACACTTCATGACGACGTCGCACAGATTCTGCGAAAACTCACCACGAGCGGCAACCCCGACAGGCTTCAATGGATCGTTCATCATGCGTGAGATCGCCTGAACCGGAACTTTGCCCGTCATCGCGTGATAAAGCACGCCACCGACGGCATAGATGTCTGTCCAAGCGCCTTGCGCCATCGAGCCGTCGTCCGAATACTGCTCAATCGGCGCATAGCCCGGTTTCAGCACCGTTGTCAGTGCACGCGTCATGCCGCCAATAATGCGTCGCGCCGCACCGAAATCCATGAGCACCGAACGCCCGTTTGGCAGCACCAGAATGTTGTCTGGCGCGATGTCGCGGTGATAGCACTTTTCCTGATGCAACTCTTGCAGAGCAACCAGAATCGGGTCCAACGTTTCACACAGCCATTGCTCGGTCACCACTTGCGGGTTGGTGCGCAACATTTCGCGCAGCGTTACGCCCCGGTAGTAGCGCATCGCCATGTAGGCGGTACCATTGCCTTCCCAGAAGCGAAAAACCTCAACCAGTCCGGGGTGCGAGAACTTCGCCAGCATGCGCGCTTCGTTGATGAAGCTCGACAAACCCGCGTTGAAAGTCTTGCTGTTCTCGTCGGAGCGCACATGCACCATGCCGGTGTTGTTGCGGCTGGCGAACGCGGCGGGCAGGTATTCCTTGATGGCAACGATGCGATCAAGACTTGAATCACGGGCGCTGTAGACGATGCCAAACCCGCCCTCGCCGATGACACCGGTGATTTCGAACTCTCCGAGGCGAGAGCCTGCAGGGAGCGCGCTGGATGCGGTGGAGCCGGGTGTACTCATGATCGTGTCTCGAGTGAAGGCGACATCAGGGTTGTAGTACTGCCGCTAAAAAGTGTGGGATACAGTAATAGTCTCATCGCGCTTGACCTCTATCGTTCGCTTGACGGGGGGCGCTCGACCATTGAAGATTTCGATAGTGTGTGTGCCTGCCGACAACTTGACCTCCTTGACTGCCGACGACAGGCCCTTCGTAATGCCGTCGATATCAATTCTGCCGCTAGGCTTGATGTCAAATTTGACCACCCCCTCGCCTACGGGTGCTGTCGTTGGTGTCGATACGGTTGGCGCAGCGGGCTCCTCAGGCGTAGCTTTTGCGGGAACCGTCAACGGCTCGGGCAGAGTCGCGGGTACGGCAGCTACGGGCGGCGGCTGCACGGGCGGCGAAGCTACAGACGCAGTATTACTGCCACGACCGAACCATATCGCCGCCGCGATCGCTGCAACCACCGCGACAGCGACCCCAGCAATCAACGGCGTACGCGAAGTTGTTTCGACGGCGCGCGGCGGCATCGAGCGTTCGCCCTTGATAATCGGGTCCTCAGGCGTCGTAGAGGTCACTCGCGCAGGTGTGTTTGCTGTCGACGGTTGCGCGGCCCGGTCGCTTGTCCGTGGCCCCGTTTTTTCATCAACGCTAACGCCAGGCTTGGGCTCCAGCCAAACCTGCGGTGGCGGTAGCGTGACGACCTGAGCCTGCATCACATTCCAGCCAAGCGCCTTGCGGAATTCCGTGACCGTCTGGAACCGATTGTCGACATGCACGCTCATGGCTTTGGCCACTGCGTCTGAGAAATTTGGGGAAAAGCGCCCTTCGGTCAATTCGGCCACTGGCTTCATCGGGTCCGACATCATGCGGGAGACCGCCTGCATTGGCACTTTGCCCGTGGCGAGGTGATAGAGCACGCCGCCGAGCGCGTAAACGTCGGTCCACGCCCCTTGCTTCATCGTACCGTCGTC